>JARGOJ010000507.1 GCA_029210225.1 Planctomycetota bacterium | reverse complement strand
GTTATATCGAGTTGATCGTCTCAGCCATCCAGAGCAACCCGAGCGTCTTCGACCAAAGCATTCCTGAGGAACTCTGTGAGATTTGCCACAAAGCGATGTCGGCGCAACCAGCGCAGCGCTATCAGAGCGTCCAGGAGTTCCAAGGACAGCTCGATGAATACCTAGAACACACGGCGAGTCGAAAAATTGCTCAGCGGGCTCGGGAACGTCTACAGAGTGGCTTTTTGGACGCGAAGCGATCAATGGAATCTGGCGATTTAGTGGCCAGAAATGACGGTTATCGTGACTTCGCTGAAGCCGTCTCTGGATTTCGTCAGGCGAGGGAACTCTGGGCCGACAATGCCCTCGCGGAGAAGGGGGAAGAGGAAGCCCGGGCGGCCTATATTCGGCTTGCGCTGGACAACGGTGATTTAGGCCTGGCTGAAGCTCAACTCGCCAACTTGAGGTGGGACGGAACGAAGCACCTCGAATTGGAGCTGAAGGTCTTAAATGCGAAGCGAGAGCGAACTCTCCACAAGCGCAGGGGAACCCTCTTAAAACTCTGCTTAATCTTCGGCACAGTATTACTCATTATGACTTTAAGTATTGGTCTCTTACTCGTCACCGCCGCCCAAAATGAAACGAAGGGTTCGCGAGACACCGCGCTTCGAAAAGAGAAGGCGGCCCGAGATGCCTTAACAGTCGCAGCCGCCGCGCAGCGAGCGTCGGAGCGCAATGAAAGACTTGCTCAAAGGCGATACAGTCTAGCCCTCAAGCAGCTCGGTGACCTCGCCCTGGCACAGAATAAGAGCTTCGAAGCCCAAGCCTATTACAGTCGATTTCTCGAAGTCGGTGACGATCAGTCCGGCAAGCTCGGTCTCTTCTTCGCGAGAAGCTGCGCCGGGGCCTCCTTTCTGTGGACCAAGACCTACCCTCGAAAATACAGGCGACCGCTATTCGCTGTCTCCAAAAAGAACTCAGTTCTGGCGGCCTTGATCCCGGGGAGAGGAATTGAACTTACGGATCTTTCTGAGCGCAAAGTCATTCGCCTGATTGATACGAAAGACCTCGAACCCATCACGGCGTTTACGGTCAGCGCCAACGGCGAAAAATTGATTGTTGGTTCGGGGAAAGGCCTCTTGTCTGTCTGGGACCTTCGATCGGGACGTCGTCTTTGGTCGAAAAGTGTTCATAAGAGCGCGGTCACGTCCATCGCCGTCAGTGAATCCCCAGAGCGTCTGGTCACAATGGAACGGCGCTGGCTTTTCTATCTATGGGATTTGAAGACCGGGCAGCTGTTAAAAAATGATCGGGTCGAGATCAATGGAGTCAACAAAGGCTTTTTGAGCGCGGACGGTCAGAAACTCATTTACCAGTGCCCTGGAATCATTGGAGCTATTGATTTTCGGACGGGTCAAAGAGTAAGCCAGCGTATCGGATATCAGTTGCCTGGTCAATTGCTCGCGGCCAACGCTGACAATTCTGCGGCAGTGTTAGCAAACAGTAACCGAGCCCCGCAAATTCACAATCTCAGCCGGACTGGCAGCGCCGCCGATTTATTCTTCGTCAACAAAGAGATCACCGCAAACGCTGCGGCCTGGCACGGATTGTTGGTGGCCCTCGCCGATTCGAGCGGCTTCATTCAAGTTTGGGACTTCAAGACAAAGCGACTCATTCGCAAGTTTCGAAACAACTTCGAGTCGATCTCCGAAATCGAATGGGCGAATGACGGACGCGCCCTTGTCGCGGCGAGCCCGAGCGGACGCATCGTCGCCTGGGAGATAGAACGAGAACCACTGCGATTAGAGCAAAAAGTGCCGTCGATGGCCGCACTCACTCACTTTGTGGCCTCTCACGACGGCCGCTACTTGGGCTTTGGAACAAAGAAAACAAAGCAACGAGGTCCATCCTTTCGTCTCTGGGACACTAAGGAAGAAAAGCTCCACGACTCAGTAATAATCGACGGTCGCTACTTTCTTGGACTTTCATTTTTCGAAGATCAGTTGCTTTACCTTACTCGGAACGGCTTCGGCCTTTACGATCCGAAGAACAGAAAAGTCTCTCTCAAAGTACTCACCAAGGCGGGGCTTATGCCCCGAAGTCAAGGAGTGCTGAGGAAAGGTTGCCTAATCTATCCGTCCGTCGGAAAGTTGGTGTCCTACAACCTAAAGACGAAGACCTATCGCACACTGTCCTTGAACTCTGAAAAGAACTACTCGGGCTTTTCCACGAGTAAAAATAAACGTTGGCTCATCGTGCAAAGTCAGCGCTCATTTTCACTCGTCGACCTAGAGGCATTCCAAGTCAAAAAAGTCTGGCAAAGTCGATCGCACGGTCTCCCGCCTATTGTCGACGACGCGGGCGTCACGATCCTCACCGCGTCTCCAAAAGGTACCCACTTCATTCGTAAGGTCGACGGCCAAAGTTTGCAAATGGTCGACATTGGACCCATGAAGAACAGCGCCAGATACGCTGAATTTGCCAGGAGTGAGGGCCTCGTCTTCTCCCTCTTGAGCGACCACAGCCTTGGGATCTTGGATTGGAAGCAAAAACGACTGGTCTATCGTTTTCGGGCTCGATACATCACCGAAAGCGCGAGAAAATTGACCCTGTCTGGGGACGGCGATTCCATGTTCCTCTATTGCTCTGGAGTCATTCAAAAGTGGTCGCTCAAACAGTGGTATTCAATAGAATTAAGGTCGCCCAAAGATCTGGCGAGACAAGTTCGTCAGGAAACGCAGCTTATATTGGACGGAACCGACCTGAAGAGTCTACTTCCCGACTCTGAGCGCGGTCTCACAAAAAAATAACGAGGCTGGGCCCACACAGCACTGCTAAATCAAGCCATAATAGTGCTTTCCTCAATATCCTGAGTCCACTTGGTCGCAAGGGAGACGAGATGCCTGGGAAACGGGCGCGGAAGCAAAACAAAAAGTCACCATCACGAGTGCCGCCTCCTCCCAAGAGAGCCAAAGCCTTCACCTCTGACGACGAGCTGCTTGAGCAAGGGCTGCAAATGTTCCGCGCCAGAAGTGAGTGGCGAGAGCATTCGGATTTTCGCGGGGAATCAGAGAATCTAGCCTTCCTAGACGATCAACGCGGTCGCTGGCAACGCTTCTGGCACAAGTCCTTCGATCTCTGCAAAGGCAAAACAGCGATTTCAAGCAAGTGCGAGAAGGCCAAGCTTGATCCGACTGAACGGGAATTCTTGATATTGCTCATTCTCGAACGTCTCGCATTACTCCGAATTGGAACAGATTGCCTCTCCCTGCTCCAGATGGTCTGCCATGGCGCTCAAGACACCGTCGTCGCCCTGCGAAAGCTCTCGGAGCATGGACGACTCTGTCAATCAGGTCTCGTCGCTCACTCCGACCCCGATGAAGATCTTTGCGAGCGGCGCCTCTTGGTCGACCCAACCCTCGTTGAAGTTGTTTTAGCCAAAGGTCAAAACGTCTCCGTGGCTTGGCCTATCAAGTCGGAGATTGAGCTCTATACATCACTGGCGCGCTTAACCCATGCTCTGAGACAACGGGCTGACGCTCTACAAATGATCGAGGGCGACGCCTATCACGGGATTCATGATCAGCTCTACAGAGCCTCTCGAAAGATTGATCGCCTTGTTTCCGGACTCTTGGCGACGCTTCGATTGCATCCGGAGTGGGCGCTCAACGATTTTCTAAAACAAGTGGATACTCACTCGAGCTTTGAGTACGACGTCCTCTATCCAGAACAATTGATTTTGCTCATATTGCTTGGAAAAGAGCTGGGGCATGTATCTTCTGAAGACGGCCTGTTTACCGGCATCGGAGTCGCAAGAGCGATTTCACAGACGTCCTATCGTTCTTCGACCCAGTTATCGTTGCTCAGTCACAATTCCAATTTAAGAGAGAGCGATTTGATTCGGCCCAGCTCTGGCTTTGTCTCAAGGATGGCCGAGTCTTCAGCGTCGCTGTCGAGCATCGAATTCGAATTGACGGAAACAGCTGTCAAGCGTCTCAAGCTTCCCAGAGAAGTACTCGGTCGACGCAAGCAAGGACGATTTGAGCTTCGTGACCCAAAGATAAAGATGGAGCAATTGGTTCTCAGCGAAGAAATTCAAGAAGCCTTGAACATGGGGCTCGCGCAGGCGCGCAACTCAGATATCTTGTTTAGTCGATGGGGTTTGGCCGATCTTATTCCCTACGGTCGCGGCGTCTCAATGCTCTTTGCAGGACCACCAGGAACCGGCAAGACGGCGTGTGCCGAAGCATTTGCCGAAGAGATTGGCAAGCCGCTTCTTGTGGTCAGCTATGCACAAATTCAAAACTGCCTCGTTGGCCAGACAGAAAAGAACATTGCCCGAGTTTTCCAAGAAGCTCGCAGCAGCGGTGGGGTTCTTTTCTGGGACGAAGCCGATGCCATGTTCTTCGACCGAGACGAGTCTGCGAGCCGCGCCTGGGAAGTGCGGGAGATCAATGTTCTCCTGCAAGAGCTTGAACGCTTCGAAGGCGTGTGTATTCTGGCGACGAATAGAATGCCGTCTCTCGACAAGGCTCTTGAGCGCCGAATCACTCTGAAGATACTCTTTAAGAAGCCCGATAGAGCGGCGCGAGAGCTGATCTGGAATGCCTTTCTAAACACAAAATTGCCCCTCGCCAAATCCGTCAATGTTGAAGAGATGATCGATGTTGAGTTAACCGGTGGCGAGATTAAAAATGTCATTCTCAATGCCGCTCGGAAAGCGTTGCTTCGAGGCCGGAGAGCGCGCGTCACAATGAATGATTTCAGGAGCGCGCTCGACTTTGAATTGAGCGGCCAGTGGACGAAAAAGGGAAAGGACGACTTTGGCTTCAACCCCTAATCTCGTCACCAAAGCACAGATAAATTTCAATTGATTGACATTTAAAATTGACTCAGCATCGCGATGTTCAAGAAGCGTCACTAAGGAATCAAAATTGAATCGAGAAGGACAATACAAGAGCTATTTAGGGCAGCTAGCGCTTGAATACGGTTACGTCAGTCAAGAGCAGTTAGATTATTGCCTCGACCTCCAAAGACGGAGCCAGCCTCGCCCGCTGCTCGGTGAAGTGCTTATCGACGCTGGCTATCTCGAAGAGGAGGCTTTGGGAACTCTGCTCGCCGCGCAACGGCGGCAAATGAACGTCGCGGAGGTTTCTCGAACTCGTGCGAAGCGCACTCGTCTACTCCGCAGTTTAAAGAACGCGAAACTCATTGACTACCTCAAGGCGCTCGCCGATTTAGGGGCCAGCGAATTGCACTTGAGCTCTGAAGCGAGGCCGTTTGTGAGGCTTCAGGGCAACATCATCAACTTGGCGGCGACGGCCATCAATCATGAGCGCTGTGAACAATTGCTATTCTCAATGATCGACCTTATCCAAATCGAACGCTTTGAAAAGGAGCATGTGCTCTCTTTCATTTTGCCGCTTCAGGGGCTAGGCCGCTTTGTCGTCAATTACTATCATCATCGGCGGGGTTACGGCGCTGTGTTTCGCCGAGTCCCCGAAAAGATCCCCGACCGAGACAGCTTGGGATTACCCGATGTCATCGACGAGATCCCGAGCTATCGGCAAGGTCTCATCCTCCTTACGGGTCCACATACCAGCGGTAAAACCACAACCCTCGCGACCATTATCGAGAGCATCAATGTCAGTCGTCGCCGACACATCATTACTCTGGAAAAGCCTGTGGAGTATGTGTTTCAGAGTAAAGGAAGTCTCATTGTTCAAAGGGAGATTGGCCGCCACGTGCCCGATTTCAAATCGGCGCTTCGCTGTTGCTTGCGAGAAGACCCTGACATCATTGTCCTCGGTGATATCTCCGAGCCTGAGCATATTCGCATGGCGTTGACAGCAGCGGAGACAGGGCACTTGGTACTAGGTGTCTTAAGGAGTCCCACGACCGACCAGGCGCTTCACCGTATGATTGAGAGTTGTGAGGGTCGGATTCGCTCGAACATCCGGAACATGCTCGCGTCCTTCCTGAAAATGGTGATCTGCCAGCAGCTCGTGCCGAGCGTTGATCGAAGTCGACTGCACCTGGCGGTTGAGATATTGAAGGTCAATGCTGCGGTTCAAAATCATATTCGAGAAGACCGCATTCATCAGATACCGCAGGTCATGCAGACCTCTCGGAATGAGGGAATGCTGCTTATGGACGATGCGCTCATGAACCTTGTTGAGCAGGACATCATACCCATTGGAGAAGCCGTGGCCCGCGCCGACGATCCTCAGCGATTTTTGACTTTGGAGGACGGTTGAGTCATGGCAGACATAATGGCCTTACTAAAACGAGTCGTTGCCGTTGAGTGTTCAGATTTACACATCCAGCCCTATATTGCTCCGCGAATTCGCGCTCGGGGTCAATTGATTGAACTCGATGAATCGACGGCCTACACTCCGGTGGAGTTGGAACAAGGTCTACTCTCGCTCCTCAATAGCCACCAGCTATGCCGGCTCGCGGACGAACAGTCGCTCGATTTCTCTCTACACAATTTATATGGACGCCAGTGGAGAGCCCACTATTTTTATCAAGAGACGGGACTCGCAGCGGCGTTTCGCCCACTCCCCATTCGTGTTCGGTCCTTTGAGGAGCTGAACTTGCCTGATGCTCTGGAGCGGCTGGCTCACTTCCCAACCGGGCTTATTCTTATTTCTGGAGCGACGGGCGCTGGCAAGACAACGACCTT
>JARGOJ010000506.1 GCA_029210225.1 Planctomycetota bacterium | reverse complement strand
CATTGGCAAAGTCGGTTAAAATCCTGGCGCTTTGGTTTCAGGGCGTAAGGGTCGGGAAAAGGCGATGTCTTTTTTGATGTTCACTCAGGCAATCCGCCCCGGTCTTTGATAAACTCCCCGTGCTTTCACGAGCAGAGCGAATTGAACGCGTATAAATCGAGGATAATCGATGAGAGATAAACAACTAGCCGCCATTATCAAATCACGAACACTAGTTCTGTCTGAGCCTGTCTCAAGTGAGATGGTCGAGAAGAGTGTTCAACTATTGACCTTCATGGAAGCTGAGGACGCCACTAAGCCCGTCACAGTACTCCTGAATTCTCCTGGTGGAGAGGCCTACTCTGGTCTTGGTCTTTACGATACTCTGCGCTACATGCGTCCCCCCATTCACGTTGTGGTGAACGGCCTCTGCGCGAGCGCTGCGATCTTGACGGTTTTGGCCGCAGATAAAGAGAATCGTTACTCCCTTCCAAATTCTCGTTTCATGATCCACCAACCCCGTGGTGGCGCTCGCGGAACCTCTTCGGATATCCAAATCGAAGCGATCGAGATCAAGAAGCTGCGCTCCATGTACTACGAGATCATTTCTAAGCAAACCGGTCGTGAGCTTGCTCAAGTTGAGAAAGACTCCGATCGTGACTGCTGGCTGAGCGCTGAAGAAGCCGTAGAATACGGCCTCGTGTCAAAGGTCATCACTCACCGCGGAGAGATTGAGTGATATTCAGAGCTCACCCACATTGGGTCGATGCACTGAAAACACTGGGATAAGGGAGAGACCGCGTGTCCGAAAGCCTGAATGATATCGTAAGTCGTATTGTTCTCGAGCATGGTTTGGCTACTGAAGCGAAGCTTGAAAAAGCGATCGCCAAGCAGAAGAAAATCCGCCAAAAAGATGGTCGAAAAGAGTCCCTCGAAAGAGTTCTCGTTGATATGGGAGTTCTGAAGGGAAAACAGCTCAAAGGCCTCAGATACGCTGTCCTTTACTACCTCGTTCGCAAAGTCGATCGCTTCTACGGCAAAATCGCCGTGCAAAGCGACATCTGCGAACAAGCCTGGGTTGACCAGGCCCTCAAGGAACAAAAGCGCGTTCATCAAAAAGATCGCCGCCTCGTTCGTATCAACAAGATCCTCCTTGAGAAGGAATATATCAACAGCAATGAAGATCGGGCGATCCTCAAAGCGATTGATGATATCCGAAACAAAAAACGCAAGAAGAAGGGCGCGGCCAGCAAAGACCGACAGTCAGAGCGCCTCAAACTCGACGAAGACGATCCTGATGCCGTCGATATGCTCAACAGCGCCCTCGAAGACGACGATCTTGAGTTGGACGGTCTCCGCGAGGATGATCTTGACGAGCTCAACGAAGTCTCCGGCATGGTCGAACAGAGCAAAGAAGTTCCCATTGTCGATGACGTCGGTGATCCTGAAGACAACGAAATGCTCACGAAGAGCACCGACCTCGATGAAGACGACCTCGACCTCGACGACGGTAGCGGCCTCGAACTTGACGACGAAGACGACGACGAGAAAACCGAAAAGGACGGCGTTGACTCCGCCTCCGAACTCGAAATAGACGACGACTTGGAAGACGGGGACGACGATGATGACGACCTCGATAATCTAGACCTTGACGACGTGGACCTCGACGACGATGACGACGTCGATGATCTTGACGATGAAGACGACCTCGAACTTGATGACGAAGGTAGCGGTCTCGAACTCGATGACGACTCCGATGAAGTCGTCCTCCCCACCAAGAAGTCCAAGACCTCTGCGAAAGCATCCAAAAAGAAGTCGGCCATAGACCTCGACGAGGACTCTGGCGACTCCGATGATGGATCCGGAAGCGGTTCTGGCATTGACCTCGATGATGGTAGTGGTGAAGACGACGAGGATTCGGCCGAAGACGAAGCTCCAAAAAGCAAAGACAAAAAGGACAGCAAGAAGGCCAAGAAGCTTCCTGCTAAGAAAAGCAAAGACGCTAAGAAAGACGGCAAGAAAGAGTCGACTGGGAAGTCTACAAAGCTCAAAGGGAAAGCGCCCGCGAAGCGCAAACGCCGCTGGTAGTCAATGCTCATTGTCTTCCAGCGCAATGCCCACTCTGAAGGGACGCGCTCCTGGAACCGGGATGGCCCCCAAGCCATCCATGCGTCCTACTCAGGAGCGCCCTTTCAGTCACTCCTGCTCTCTTGGAATACTCACAGCATTCCCAAAGAACCGCTCAATTTCTTCGTTCAAGTCCGCGAGAGCAATAAGGACTGGAGTGAAGAGCTTCCTGTTGCAACGTGGGGCCAAAGCCTTCGTCAGGGCTTTAAGGAGCGGCTGGGTTCACTTTCAATAGATATAGACGTCGTTCACAGCGATAGCCCCGTCAACGACTTCAAGGTGCTCGTGCGAGGTCCTGTCGGTGAGCTGCGCCGCCTGACCGTCGCCCAGAAGATTGCCAGGACCGACGATTCAAGCGAGATACTCCCTGGAGCAGTGGTGGACCTTGGCGTTCCAGAACGCTCCCAGCGAACGATAGATAGCGAACATTCACACCGATTCTGTTCGCCGACCTCTGTCTCTATGGTCTTGCAATACCTCGGCCTCTCTTGCGATGCTCGCAACTTCCCTCCCTATGTTTACGACCAAGCCCAAGACGTCTATGGGAATTGGAGCCTCAATGTGGCCTATGCTGGCGCCCTCGGCTTCGACGCGTCCGCGTTCTGGCTACCAAATCTACGCAGCGTTGAGCAGTTGATCGCCGGTGGATTGCCAGTGATCGTCAGTCACAAGTTCGCGGAAGGCCAACTGCCTGAGTCGCCCTTAACGAAAACCGCCGGGCATCTGCTAGTGATTCGGGGTTTTACGGCCCAGGGCGATGTGATCGTCAATGATCCCGCTGCTGATCCTCGAAAAGGAGAGTCGGTCCGTCGCGTCTATCCTCGTGCGAGCTTCGCAAAGACTTGGTCGGGGCTCTGCTATCTCATTCATCCCAGCATGAGTTAAACCGTCCCGATTTCTACTACGCTGCTCTCAATTGCCATACTTATCTCTCTAGGCCCTGCGTTCTCAGTGATCGGGGTCAGACTCCGCAGCGCGGCTGTGGCGTCGTTATGATCCAATTCATTGTTTTGAAAAAGAATCGCGGACTATTTTTCAGTTTTGCTTTCGAAACGAATTTTGGCTCCGTAATGCCTATTGAACACCGACTCTAAATTCGGAGAAGCAGTGACGACACGCGCCCCAGAATCGACCCAGCTTGAGAATCAGAACTTTTCGCCTGAACGCCGCTGGAGTTTTTGTGAAGACCTTTATCAACAGCACTCCGCCGTAGTGTTTGGTTATCTCTGTAAATTGACGACGACAGCGCAAGAAGCGGAGGATGTCTTGCAAGAGACTTTCCTCCGACTCTTTAACAGAGCGGATCAAATCGACCCGGATCGCAACGTCCGGGCGCTGATTTTCCAAATCGCCCGGAACCTGACCATCGATCGATTTCGGTCCCGTCAGAGTTCTAAACGTCTTGAGGCCGCTGTCGCGCCGAGAGCAACGGTTGAATCCGGTCGGATCAGCCTGACTAACAAAGATCAGAGTAGTCCGCAGAGTTCGGCGGAACAGAAGGAACGCCTGGCGCTTGTCAATGAGGTCATGACTGAAATGGATCTCGAAGAGCGCTCGATCTTGCTGCTCTTTAGTAAGGGGTTCAACCACACGGAGCTGGCCGAGGTGCTCAGTGTCTCCCGTCCGACCGCAAAGAAACGCCTGACCTCCGCGATTGCTCAATTTCAAAGAGCCCTCGCCGTCAGACAGATTAACGAGGGAGGAGACCTATGAACTCCTGTGAAACAGTGCAGACACTCGTAGCGAGCTATGCCGCGAATACGCTGAATGACAGCGAACGGCAATTGGTAGAGGCTCATACGAATCAATGTCAATCATGTGAGAAATCAATTGTCAATCTTGGGGAATTTTTAAACGTCATTGATTGCCCCGAAATCACTCCCCCAAAGACTGTGTGGACCCGAATAAACTCTTCGCTTCAGACTCATGCCCCATTAGGAGCCCCTATGGAAACAGAGACGCTTCGCATTCATCAAATCAGTGAGTGCACCATTTGCCGAGGAAGCCTGCGCTCGGAAACAACTGTTTATTGCGCGGCTTGTCTCAGCCGTTATCACCCAGATTGCTTCGCCGATCATGCTCAATGCGCGGTCATTGGTTGTATGGAAACTCGCGTTGTCCGTCCCCTCGAGAATGCCACAGAGGTCGCGACTGAAGCGCAGTTGCCTGTCAAACGCGTAAGGAAGTCGAAGGTGACTTCGTCCAAAAGCACTCTCATTGTCGCCATGTTCGCGCTCACTATCACGACTGGAATTGGCGTCTACAGCCTTAAGAATATGAACGACCGCCTTGAGTTTCTAAGCCAGAACCTTCAAAGCCCCGAGCCGAAGGCTGAACCCCCAAAGGCCGCGCGAGTTCTCACGGATGAGGAGCGCCTCTCGGATGTGAAACGTCTCAATGCTATTGCCCGGGCTCGGACTGGAACTCAGCAAAGCGAAGCCATTGCAAAGCTTGCCCTCTATCTCAACGATCACGTCGCGATTCGCCAAGAGGCGGCGCGCTTGCTTGGAACAATGCCCGCTGATAGCAGTGAATACCTTCTCAAAGCTCTCAATCATTGGGATCAATCGACTCGCCAGACCATCTCCGAGGCTCTCATCGTCCAGTTCGATAAGCACCCCAAAGTCTTGCTGGGCTTGACCGCAATGCTCGATGACAAGGATCCTATTGTCCGCGCACAAGCCGCGAGCACTCTTGAGGAGATTGGTGAAGATGCACACAGCAGCCTCAACAAGGTCCTCCTACTCTTCGACGACGAGAACGACAAAGTACGCTTTCGAGCCTTGATGGCGGCGCGTGCGATCACAACAAAGGAGCAAGGCTCCATTTCCTTTGAGGCCTTTAAGAAAGCTCTCAAAAGCCCCGACGCCGCGGTCCAAGGACAAGCTCTCGAAAACATTTGCGACCTAGTTAGAGAAGACATTATTCAGGACAAGACGCTCGTTTTAAATCTCCTTATTCAGGGCTTGCAAGATCCCAACGGCTCAGTGAGATCCCAGGCCGCATATGCCTTGTCGAGCTTTGGCACAGACTTCCCCAAAGCAACCGCTCCGGCCATGCCAGCCCTCATGAAAGCGACAAAGGACAAGGAATCAAACGTTCGCCTATGGACCATTGAAACGATCGGACAAATCGGAAAATCAGATCCTCGCAGCTTTGAAGCTTTGCTGCCTGCTCTTCTAGATGGGGAAAGGGGAGTCCGCCAGAAGGCAACAGATCACCTTAGTCGCATGACCTTGACCTCGAAGCAGCTCTTGCCCTTACTTGTTTCTGCCTTAAAGAATCCCAGCGCAGCCATCCGTGCTTTCGCTGCTCAGCGAATCGGCAGGCTTAGCAACGATCCAATCACCACGTCCTTCGTTACGCAGTTCATGGGGACAGTGAATGACAAGGACAGATACATCCGCCGATCAATCTTGTCCACCCTCGGCGAAATGGGACCTCGCGCCGAAGCTGCGGTGCCTTTGCTGATCACTGTGCTGAAAGATCCGCAATCGAAGATTGAGAAGGACGAAGTCATTGCATGCATAGGGCGCACGGGCAAGAACTCGGCTTTGATCTTCAAGCCGCTCTTCGAGGTCATCACTGCGGGGCCGGAACGTCTGGGGAACTATGCCTTGAAGGTTCTTCTGAACTCGGCCTGCCCTATAGCTCAGTGCCTCCCTCGCATGATCGACGCGCTCAAGCATCCTTCGAAAGACTTGCGCCTCAAAGCTCTTCAACTCATTCGGAGGCAAGGCCTTGACGGCAAAGCAGCGACCCCATCCCTGATAGAGATGCTCAGCGACCCAAAGAACAATGAGATCAAACAGCAGGTGATTCAAACCCTTGCAGAAGTCGCTGTTGAGAGCCCAAAGAGCATCCTTGCGGTGCTGCCTATGCTTCGCGGCAACGAGCGGGACACCCCTATCAATGCAATCGTAGGCTTCATGTTAAGAATTCGAAAAAAAGCCTTGTTCGAGGATTCTAGAATCTCAGCCCCCGCGTTGAAGTTACTTAGTGAGGCCCTCAACGACGAGCACACTCTCGTTCGCTGCTATGCCGCCAACGCGATCCAACGTTTGGGTTCCCATGGGAGCGACGCGATCCCTGGGCTGATTCAAACCCTGGGAGACGAGATCCCTGAGGTCCGTGATGCCGCGAGCGAAGCTCTTATTGCGATCGGTCCCAAGGTCATCCCAACTGTCAGCAGAGCCTTCCTTAAAAACAATGAGAACGAAGATGTCAAAGTCCAGGTCGCGAGGATCCTTGGAGAACTCGGCGCTCACAGCAAGGATCAGCTCGAATCTTTGCGCCTTGTCTTAGAAAACGGGAAGCTTAAGAACAAGGAGACCCGGACGGCTATCAAAGACGCAATGTCCAAGATAAGGAGAAGCGTGCGACGGGAAAGTAAGAAGTAAAAGCGGTGAGCAGCTAGCCTTGTCCTTCTTCCTTGGTCAACTCGAAGTGAACTGCGGTGACGAACAAGCCAAAGAACGCTTTACTGAGCGCGGTTGCGAAGGCTGTTCCCACAGCCGGACCGAAGAGAAATGCGCCGAGCAATGCGAAGGCATAGGAGA
>JARGOJ010000505.1:3026-6666 GCA_029210225.1 Planctomycetota bacterium | reverse complement strand
CATGGGCGAATGAGCTGTCAGAACCCAAAGATTTAAGGATGACAGAGCACTAGGTAAAGAACGCCCTGCGTAGGCAGTGGTCGGCGATTCGGCTGGAGAGGAAAGTCAACGGTGTGCACAACCATCGCTAAAGAAACGAGGAATAGGATGTCCGTTCTCGTGGGAATCCCGTGTTGCCTCTCAGTAGAGCATTTGACTGCTAGCATACCCAAGATCACCCGTGAGAACGGATGGACTGAAGTCTTCGTCGGGAACATCTATGAAGACACACCGCAGTGGGTTTCCTGGCTTGCTGGTGAAGCTAGGCAAAAAGCCATAGCCTCGCTACGACCGAGGTGTCGGGGGAAGCGAATATACTTCGTTGACGTTTCTGATCGGTATCAATACGACCCCTGAAAGCGACTGGATAGAAAGACTCATGCTTGTTATTCTTGTTTCTCAGCGTCAAAGATGCCGTCGCAGGTCAACTTTATATCGACTCCACCAGCCTCGCAGTATCGAGTCATCTCATTTCATAAACGGCTGGAGCCTTCGCTAATGCAATTGGAGTCTTCATAGGTGCAATGCGGAATAGGGAGACACATTGAAATTTTTCGGGGAATTTCAGCTCACACGCAAGGGCAAACCATTCTTAATTCTCGCAGAGTCTGGAACCAAGATTCCAATCTTCGCTTCAAAGCTTCTATGTTTCCTAAACTCCTGCCAGCATGTTCAATCTGGCGGTGGAGACTTGATAAGAACCCAGGCGATCGTCTTTGGAAACAAAACCCGCCTAAATGGGCGTGACGTCATTCACGCGCTACAGATTAAGTTTACCTCGGCAAATTCCTCAAACTGGACAATCGGTGTCGGAGACCCACCAATCGCGGCTTTCTCCGAGCAAACATTTAGTGGTTTCTTGTATGCTGAGGATCAGGCCGTCGAAATGTCACTGACGAGCGATTTCCTTGATACCGTCCTCATCGAGAATTACGATTCGGTCTTTTATGCGATTCAATCTCAAACATGTGAGCCAAACACATGGCCAGCCTATTTTGAACGAGTCAGTGGAGAATGGACCTGGTTTGCCAATTCAAAGAAAGCAGTCATTTCTAGTCTCTTAGTTTGGCGTGGCGCTGAAATGTATGAGATCCCGATTCCTGACATATTCGAAAAATAGCTATCACTGTTCAAGCAAGACTCGATACAAAAATAGAATTTGACATGAATTGAGTCAGGGTCTCCAGCGTGATAACAGGACTCATATCTAAATGGCTGAAACAAACTGGACCTCAACGGCCCAATATTACTCGTAGCTTCTCGTCGATGGGACGACGCTCTCAAATTCCAGGGTTTCCTTATGCAAGACTGGCTTCTGGTCATCACCCTGGTATTCCCATACGGAGACGTGGGCAAAGTTCTCGTCGTCGCGTTTCGCTCCGCCGTCAGTGTTAATGTGTTCCTTGCGGAAATGCGCGCCGCAGGACTCTTCCCGTGCCAGGGCGTCGTGGCACAGGATGGGAGCAAAATTCAGGAAGTCCGCGACCTGGCCGGCGTATTGGAGGGCCACATTGTATTCCTCGTTCGTCCCCGTCACACAAAGGTCCGACCAAAACTCCTCTTTGAGGGCTGCAAGCTCGTCGATGGCTTTGTTTAGTCCTTCTGCGGAGCGGGCCATGGCGCAGTGATCCCCCATGATCTCCCCCAGGCGCTTGTGAAAGGATCGCGAAGACTGCTTACCCTTGACCGACAGCAGTGACTGAATGCGCTTTTGGACCTCCGCCCTGCTGTCGCTGAAGGCGCTGTGTTCGACGCCAATCCTTGCCTTGTCGCGATGGCTCGCGAAGTAGTCGCCAATTGTATACGGCAAAATGAAATATCCGTCCGCCAGTCCCTGCAAGAGGGAGTTCGCACCGAGGCGGTTTGCGCCGTGATCACTGAAATTGGCTTCGCCGATAACAAAGAGGCCAGGGACGGTCGACATCAGGTTGTAGTCCACCCAGAGACCACCCATGGTGAAGTGCGCGGCCGGATAGATGCGCATGGGCTCTTTGTAGGGATTCTCAGCCGTGATCTTGTGATACATATGAAACAGGTTGCCATAGCGAGCGCGAAGGGTTTCCTCACCGATGCGGGCCATGGCGTCCTTGAAGTCCAAATAGACGCCGCGGCCAGTCGTGCCGACGCCCCGTCCCTGGTCGCAAATCGCCTTACATTCCCGAGAAGCAATGTCCCGGGGAACGAGGTTGCCAAAGGCCGGATACTTCCGCTCAAGATAGTAGTCGCGCTCGCTCTCAGGGATTTCGTTGGGATGTCGCGTGTCGGTATTGGAGCGGGGCACCCAGATTCGACCGTCATTCCGCAGGGACTCGGACATCAGGGTCAGCTTCGACTGATAGTCCCCAGAGACAGGAATACAGGTCGGGTGGATTTGAACGAAGCCGGGATTGGCGAATCCAGCGCCCCGGCGGTAGGCTCGGTAAGTGGCTGTCACGTTGCAGCCGATGGCGTTGGTCGACAGCTGGAAGACGTTGCTGTAACCGCCAGTGGCCAGTACAACTGCGTCCCCAGCCCAGCATTCAATCTCTCCGGTAAGCAGATCCCGGGTCATGATGCCCCGAGCGTGACCGTCCACGACGACAAGATCGAGCATTTCAGTCCGGGTATGGCAGCGCACCTGTCCAGCTTGGATCTGTCGGCTAAGCGCACCATAGGCCCCTAGCAAGAGCTGCTGACCGGTTTGGCCGCGAGCATAGAAGGTCCGTGAGACTTGAGCGCCGCCAAAGGAGCGGTTCTTGAGAGTGCCACCGTATTCCCGAGCGAAGGGGACTCCTTGCGCAATGCACTGATCAATGACGTTATTGCTGACCTGGGCGAGTCGATAGATGTTGGCCTCGCGGCTGCGGTAGTCGCCGCCTTTAATCGTGTCGTAGAACAGACGCCAGACGCTGTCGCCGTCGTTTTGGTAGTTCTTAGCCCCGTTAATGCCGCCTTGGGCCGCGATGCTGTGGGCCCGACGAGGGCTGTCTAGACTACAGAAACTGTCGACCGAATAGCCAAGCTCAGCCAAGGTGGCGGCCGCCGAAGCTCCGGCCAGCCCGGTGCCGACGACGAGCACGTGAAACTTGCGCTTACTGGCCGGATTGACCAGCTTGATGCCAAAGCGGTGCTTGTCCCACTTCTCGGCAAGCGGTCCAGAGGGAATTTTGGAGTCGAGTTTCATTGACCAGTCCCCTTGGACATCGTGTATGACTGCGAAAATAACCCAATTTGCTTGATCTCGGGGCGAATCTTCGGCCCCTAGGTGTCCCGCTGTATTCACTGGCCGAACTCAAATCGAAGTCACCCTATTATATGTGAATCATGGGCACAGAGTAGGACTCCAGGTCCTTTGGGCAGGATGAAAATAGTCTTTTATGAATAGTCAGTCGCGGTTTTTACAGAGCGCTGTCGTCTGCTGGAGTTCTCAATACATCGTCTAATAGCCCCTGAAGATCGGCCACAGGATACTCCGCATTCAGGTTTTCTCTCAGTTGGCGGTAATGATCTCCGCTACAGAGTGCTACCGGGGCCAATTTTTCAAGATAGCTTCGGAGAGACTCTGAAATCTCTTTGCTTCTGAAATGCGATCCATCAACAAGACTGCAAAGTGCTTCCCGCC
>JARGOJ010000505.1:0-3016 GCA_029210225.1 Planctomycetota bacterium | reverse complement strand
TTGACTGCTGACGCACGATCATAATGGACCACTATTGAGTGCGCGAGGCTTGTGATAGCGGTCACCTGGTCAAAACTCCTGTGCTTTTTATGAAATGTCTCCTCTTCTTTGTCGAGCTCAAAACCGGGAGTCATTGCAAGTCCGAGATCGCCGAGAAAGAGGCTCTTGCCATCGGTCAGAACATTCCCAAAGTGGAAGTCCATGTGGAGAAAGCGTTCTTTTTGAAGGAATGAAAGGATCTCAATGAGCCCGGCCTCTGTCTCTTGAATCACACTCATAGCATCGTCCTCACAGATTAGACGCTCTGCAACTTGTCCTCCAAGCGTTTGCGGGAAGTATTCCAGGAACAACGCCAATGCCTTCGGCGCTTCTTTGACCAATTGAATACGACCTTGAATGGCCTCATGACCTCCCCAAGGTTTCATGCTTAGGGTGTCGCTCTCAATTCGATTCTTGAAGGGGATTTGACGGGAGCCATACAGCAGCGGAAATTGGCGGCATTGGCCGGTGATCACCCAATCATTCGTCAATTGATGGGCTGCGAGTTCCCGCCAGGCTCCAAAACCACTGCTGCCAAGCCTGTAGTGATAGTAACTTGGCAGACCATAGTAGTTCGCGGTTGAGTGGCGATGCTCGGGGACAAGGTCTAGTCTTGTTAAGGGGAGGACTTTGACGAAGACCTTGCGATGGCTTTGTGGACAGAGAAGGACTCCGTGTCCCTCAACAGTCGCATCAGATTCTGAGATCCAATCCAGGACCTCTTTATCGCTTAAGCCGGCGATCTCCGCAGTCAACTCTCGATGTTTCAGTAGCCGGAGATCTATCGCAGAGCTATTCAGAGAGTTCTCTCGTCGCGATTCTTCCTCCAATTGCCCTCCAAATACAGGTGACATAAAGTGTTTTAGTGCGGCGAATGACTTTGGATATTGTGTCGGAATCAAAATAGAGCCACAATCAAAATTTATCGAATGAAACTGTCGCAAGACTCCAGGTTTTAGCCACCCACTTCTCCCATGATCTGCGCCAAAAGTGTTCCAATCCTTTATGGCCGACTGTCGTCCTCAAGCATTCGCTGTGCTTGTCGGCGGACTCGCGGCTTCTCTATCAGCTTTATGCAGTCGCGAGCATCGGCGTGGCGCTCCAATTCCCAAAGCAGAATCGCCGCGTCCCTGAGGTTTCGATCGATCTTCCATCCATGACCTGCGACAGCCGACTCCTTGAAGACACTGAAAATGCTCGTAACTGTTCGTTCCGGCCCCTTCCACGTGGATCTCAGTAACATAAAGAGGGCATCGTTCCGGCGGGTTGGGTGGGGCTCCTTAGCGATAACACTTAAGAGCCTAGGCACCACCTTGGACAGACGCTTATAGTCCTTCGTCCCTGACTGACAAAGGATAGCAACCGGCCAGGTAGAAACGGTCACGGTTCTGTTGGGCTCGCCGGTTTGTTCGCCAGCAGCGAAGGCCTGGTCGAGGACCTCCCCTCGCTCGCGTTCGTTCTTGGTGTGCTCGGCGACGTAGGTGAGCGACTGGCAGCGATACCATGGGTCCTCGATTCGCTTGGCAAGAGTATGGGCTGCGCTCGGATCAATCGGCGCCAAGTCGAAAACACGATTTCGCATATCTACACTCATTAGTCACCAAAGATAAGACCTATTTTCGATTTCAGAAAACGGTATTGAATTGTATGCAACTTTTTTGCCATCTCGACGGCCATTCGTAATAACTATTGGCCGCCGTGCGACACGAACAGTGGGAGTCGCTGCGCAATCCCGTTGAAGAGGTTTTTCTAGGCCCAGACGTCATGACAATCAAACTCGTCAACAACGCTTCGTCGGAAGAATTGGCCTTTCGTTTTGCCTTCCTCCCCCAGCGTATAGCAAAAGGACAGCTTGTGTATTCATCTTCGTAAGACCACACCTGATTCACTGACAGGCCAAGGGATTTCACCGGTCGATAAGTTCATGACTGCAGACACTGACGCCCCTGTCACGACAAGTCAGGTGAATCATAGACCACTAAAGTTGCCCCATATATTCCCGTCCCATAACTACTGGGGCGAGGAGAATCTTCACCGCTTTGTTTACAAGGCCAGCTTTGGATCTTACTGGGCTCCTCTTACATTAGAGAACACACAGAAAGCGCTTGTTGAGCGCGTTGCTCTCGAAGAGCCCTGGCATTGCCAGAAGACCTATCTTGAGTCGCTTGCAAGCTCGATCCCTAGTGCTCCACCTTATCCAAGTCCCCAACCGTGGTTGGATCGAGTCTTACACTCCAAGATTACGACGACTCCAATCAAGCTCACCGATGCTCCTCGTCATCCTTGCAAGCGTTACGAATATCAATGGGAAAGCCCTAACGCCGAGTATGGCGACCTCATTCATGACGCTTTCCTTCATTGCTGGAATAATTGGTCTGGCCAGGAG
The DNA here is from genome assembly GCA_029210225.1 of Planctomycetota bacterium. Classification (GTDB taxonomy): domain Bacteria; phylum Planctomycetota; class J058; order J058; family JARGOJ01; genus JARGOJ01. The sequence continues at coordinate 591 of JARGOJ010000505.1, read as the reverse complement.
TTCGTCCGATTAACCAGAGCTTCACTCGTCAACGACGAGATCTATAATTCGTTAGAATTAATGGCGGGAATACAAAGAAGACGAGTGCGTTCGATATCAGGGTGTTTACGATACCAGGAGCTTTGTTACTGACGCGTTGCTGTCGCCGCTTCAATTCTTCCCAGGCCTGGAATTCAATGAACTTGTTGCAGTTGTGGGCTCCGTGATTTCATTGAAGTTTGTTCATGATAAGGAGCTCGAAAGAATCACTGAGGACTTAGAGTTCGAATCCACAACCGACATAGACGAGCTGATATCAAGCCACCTCATGTCCGCATTAGAAGTCAATCTTAAGGGCGGCCGCATTTCGGATCTCATCAATTGGCCAAATCACGTCTTCGGTCATGAAGACGCAAATCCCAACGACGATGAGCTAACTGAAGAACAGCTTGTCGGATACGCGCTGCTTCTTTCAAGGCGAGAAGTTCTTGGCACCCGGGAAAACAACATGAAATGACCCTATCCACTCAAAGAAGACTGAAAAATCCATGGAACTGACTTAGGACACATGTTTGCTGGAGGCCGCAGAGGACATCGCTGCGACCTCCTTAA
>JARGOJ010000504.1 GCA_029210225.1 Planctomycetota bacterium | reverse complement strand
TCAGCTCTGAGTTTAGGGACTTATTGAGCCCGAGCATTTGCCGTAACTCGCTGATTGTGCGTTCGTAATGCGTTCGTATCTCGTCGAAGACGTTGGTTTTGGTCGAGGCTCCCGTTCTGATTTGAGGAACAAGCTTCACAGCATCCTGAGACGCCAGTCGCTTTGTGGCTCGGCGGCTCTGTTCGTACATCTTGGCGCGGGAGACCGGAATTTGAGCGTTAGTTGTCAGATCAACCGTCTCTCCACCGGTGCCTTGGGCTCTCTCGCCGACCCGGCGCATGAAGTAAATAACGGTGGTGCCAATCTCTATGGCGTCTCCAGGTTGAAGGAGTGTGCGGCTGACGCGGCGACCGTTGAGAAAGGTACCGTTTCGCGAATCGCGATCATGAAGCTCGTGGCCGTCAGGGGTGCGATGGATCTCGCAGTGGTGTCTGGACGAGTTGATATCCGCGATGGGGAGATGATTCTCCGCTGAGCGGCCAATCGATATGATGTTGTTCGAAAAAGACTGAACGGCTTCTTCGCCGTGTTCGTTGACGACAATTAAACGCATGATCTCCCAATTCCTAAGAGAGGACATTTTGCCATTTTTCTTACGTTTCGCCTGTCATGATTCTGTTTGTGATGAAAGCGCGCTTAACAATTCCCTCATCTTAGGCTTTGACGCCCTCGGTTCGGGTTGGTATAGTCTGCGACCTTTGTAAGACACAGATTCGTGTTAACCCTTCAGATAACTTTGCTAAGAGAGATCGTCTTTTGATTTTATCTGGGTTCTATCGAGAGCCTTCATAAGACCAAAATGTAACGTCTCAAAAAGGAAATTCCCTTGGCAATCGTCAGCTTAGAAGAACTCGTCAAAGCGGGTGTTCACTTCGGCCACAAAAAGAGCCGTTGGAACCCACGCATGAAGCCTTATATCCACAGCAAGAAAAACAACATGCACCTCATCGACTTGCGGACGACAATCCGTGGTCTCGTGAGAGCAACGAACTTCCTTGAGAAGTTGGTCCACAACGGTGGTGAAGTTTTGCTTGTCGGAACAAAGCACCAAATCAAAAATCTCATCAAGTCAGAAGCGAACCGCATTGACGCTCACTATGTTTGTGAACGTTGGCTCGGTGGTTGCCTCACGAACTACGCGACCATTCGCGCCCGTTTGAAGCGCCTCGTCGAGATCGAAGAGATGGAACGTTCTGGTTTACTTGAGAAGCTCTCCAAGAAGATGCTCTCTCAAATTGCTCGTGAGCGCCGCAAGCTCCTTCGGAACCTCGAAGGTGTTCGTCACATGTCAAAGCTTCCTGATGCGCTGATCATTGTTGATCCTCGTAAGGAGCACATTGCTGTCGCGGAAGCTTTCAAGTTGAAGATTCCTACTATCTGTATCATTGATACAGACTCGGATCCTTTGAACATTGACATTGTCGTTCCCGGCAATGACGACTCGTTCCGTAGTGTTCAAATTTTGCTCACGACTTTGGTTGATGCAGCCCAGCGCGGCAAAATCAAGCGTGACACTTCGTTAGTTGGACTTCCCCAAAAATTGGGACAAGTGGCACCTGCCCCTGCTCCTGAACAAACGGAAGCTCCTGCTGAAGCGGCTCCTGAAGTTGCTGCGGCTCCCGCCGCCGAAACACCTGCCGAAGCTGCTCCTGCTGCAGCCGAAGCTCCCGCAGAAGCCGCCCCCGCAGCTGAAGCGCCTGCACCTGCTGCTGCAGATGCGGCAAGCAGTGAGAGCACCGAAACACAAAGTTCGGAAGCCTCTGCATAATTGTGAGACAACGGATTTGACTTTTAGAGTCAATTGGATAGCGGCCACCACATAATTCTATGGTGGCCGTTTTTCTAAATCGTGAAAGGAAAATACTATGGCTGGAGTAACTGCAGCCCTTATTAAGCAAGTCCGGGACAAAACCGGTGCCGGAATGATGAAGTGTAAGAAAGCCCTCACTGAAAGTGATGTCACAAGGCGTGAAGGACAAAATTGCCGAGCGTTCAACCGACGAAGGCGTGATCGCCGTCAAAGTTGGCTCCTGTGGCAAGAGCGCTGTCTTCGCTGAGATTCTCTGTGAAACAGACTTCGCGGCCCGTAACGACGGATTCAAAGCCCTCGTGAATAACGTTTTGGACGCCGGAGCCGGTAGCTCAGCGACCAACGCCGAAGAGCTCGGAGCGATTCCACTCGAAGAAACAACAGTCGACCAAGTCTTGAAGATTGCGATCAACACAATCGGCGAGAACATCCGCCTCAAGCGCTTCGGTCGCGCCGCAGTCGATGGCGACGGATTCGTTGGGAGCTACGTTCACACCAATAACAAGCTCGGTGTGGTCGTTGGATTCAAAACAGGCAAAGCCGAAACAGCTGGCAATGACGAAGTGAAGACTCTCGCCCGTCAAATTGCTATGCACGTCGCTGGCGCGCCGATTCCACCATTGTCGATTGACCGCGATGGCGTTTGCAAAGACCTTATTGCTAAGGAAGAGCAAACTATCCGCGATGTCATGAACAATGACCCAAAAGACTCTAAAAAGCCCGAGAACATCAAAGACAAGATTATCGGCGGGAAAATGAACCGTTTTTATGCAGAACGGGTTCTTCCTGAGCAAAAATTTGTCATGGATGACAAGAAGAGCATCAAAGAAGTTGTCGAAGCCACCGCGAAATCGGTTGGTGACAGCATTGATATCGTCTGGTTCGAGCGTTGGGCACTTGGTGCGTGACTTCCCTCTTGAAGAGGAACGTTCAGTCGATAAACTCTTGTTCTAGCGGCTAGGCAAGAGAACACACGGCCGGGTTTATCCCGGCCATTTTCATATCGTGAGGCAATGGTGAGCGACGGACCCTATAAACGTATCCTTCTCAAGATCTCTGGAGAAGGCTTCTGCCTACCAGGGGGCTTTGGCGTTGACATCGACGCTGTCGAGAACATCGCCCAACTCGCCATGCGCATCACGGCTTTAGGAAAAGAACTCGCCATCGTTGTGGGGGGCGGAAACTTCCTCCGAGGTTCCGCCCTTTCCAAAGCCGGTATCGATCGCTCGACCGCCGACTATATGGGTATGCTCGCAACCATCATGAACGCGATGATCTTGCAAGAGCGCCTCAACGTTCACGAAGTTGAGACCCGCATCCTCAGCGCCCTCGCCATTCACCAATGTGCCGAGTCCTTCATTCGTCGCCGCGCTATCCGTCACCTCGAAAAAGGCCGGGTCGTCATCCTCGCTGGAGGAACAGGCAACCCCTTCTTTACCACCGATACCTGCGCGGCCCTCCGCGCCCACGAAATCGGCGCCGACGTTCTTTTGAAAGCAACCAAAGTTGATGGCGTCTACGATAAAGACCCCAAGTTGCACTCCGACGCAGTTCGATACAACAGCTTGACTTACCTCGACGTCATCACTCGGGGATTGCAAGTCATGGATAAAACAGCGATCACCCTCGCTATGGAGCACGAACTCCCAATCGTCGTCTTTGATATGAATCAAGAAGGCTCCGTGGAACAAGCCGTGCTTGGCAAAGATATTGGAACTACTATTTCCGCGAAAGCGGCAGAGGAGCTCGAAAATGTCGAGTGAAGAAATTCTATTTGAAGCCGAAGAAAGCATGGAGAAGGCCGTCGACCACCTCCGCATGGAACTCCGTGGAATCCGAACCGGACGTGCGAATCCCGGCCTCGTAGAGAACATCCGAGTTGACTACTACGGTTCTCCCACTCCCCTCAAACAGATCGCCAACATCGGCGTCCCCGAGCCCGCCATGCTCGTCGTCAAGCCTTTCGATCCAGGCTCCGCTGGTGACATCGAAAAAGCCATCCTCGCCTCGAACATAGGCATCACCCCCAACAGCGACGGCAAAGTGATTCGCCTGGCCATTCCCCCATTGTCAGAAGAGCGCCGCAAGCAACTCGTGAAGCTCTCTAAAGACTATGCGGAAGCTCAGCGCGTCGCTCTTCGCAATATCCGCCGTGACGCCAACCGTAAAGTCGACGCCCTAAAAAAAGACGGCGCGCTTCCTGAAGACGACGCAAAACGCGATAAAGAAGAGATCGAAGAGCTGACCAAGAAGTTCGTCAAATCCGTAGACGAGGTCCTCGGAGAGAAGTCCAAAGAGCTCCTCGACTAATCCATGGGCTCTTTTGGGGCTCGCTCTTTTTTCATTGGTTGCCACTGGTCATAGGCCAGTGAGCGCCAAAACCACTCGACGGGACCGAAGCGAAACGCCCGCGTCCAAAAGTGGGCCAAGCAAAGAATGCTCAAGGCCAAAGCCCCCGACGCCATCCATATTTGAAGCCGCGTCAACGCGCCATAGTATCCAAAACCTATGGAGTAAAAGGCAAAGACGCAGACCACGGTTTCGAAGAGATAGGCCGACAAGGCCACCCTCCCTACATTGACGAAGAATCGCAAGATCCCCGTCTCCGACCATTTCCTGGGGAGCAACAAAACCATAGAGAGATAGGCAATAGAGAGCGCGGTCGCACCAAGATGGTGGACTCCCTCGATCATGAATTGCTCTCCCTCATTGATCTCGGCGAAGGTCAAGAGATAAGCCCGAGGCCACTCCAACGCGATTCCAACAAGCAATCCCAACCCCAACATCCACTTCAGGATGCGCCGCCGCTCGTTCCTAGGATCGAAGAGCCGCCACTTCATAAAGGCCATCCCGAGGAAGAAAAGACCGAGTATCCGCCAGCCATAGAAGAACATGATGGCCAGCATTCCCAGCCATATGATCCCTCGAGACCTCATTTGCTCGCGATAGCTGCCCTCGGTGTAAATACGATGTTCAACCCCCGGCCGCTGCTCGTCAAAGGAGTACGGCACAGCGCCAACCACCCGCGCTTGCTCGGAGACCTTGGCGTGAGTCCATTTCTCTGGGGGTGGTGCTTCGTCTTGATAGATGGCCCCAACAGCGAAGAACAGAGCTGCAGAAAGCAATAGACTGCCGATGCTCAAGCCGAGTAGGGACCTCGCGTTTTGCTTGATGAAGACCGAGGCGAAGACTCCGCAGGCGGAGTACCAAAAGAGGATGTCGCCAAACCAAAACAGCAGACCGTGGATCAATCCAATCACCGCGAGGATGGCGAGACGCTTGAGATAGAAGGGATGAAACTCGATGCCCTTGTTCTCAGCGGAGCGCCATTGAATGACCATCCCAGCGCCGAACATGATCGCAAAGAGCGTCAAAAATTTGTTGTCGACCATGGCGTGAAGAAAACCAAAGGACGCCGCTTCGCTCCAGTGTTCACTGAAGTAATAGGTATTGTGAGCGGCGCGATCGGGCATGTTGAAGGTCGGCATGTTGGCGGGAATGATCCCGAGCATGGCGATACCCCGCAAGAGGTCGAGGCCGGTCAAACGATTGGACTTTTCGATGGGGCCGAGAGCAGTTGTCATTCGGTGAATACCCTGATTTGCGTCAGTTTCGTCGTCGCAGAAAGGCCAGAATCAAAAAGCTGATCCCGGCGCCGAGGACTATACTTGGAGCGAACCACTTCATCACAAATCGATCGAGTTCAACAACCACAAGACCAACCGTAAAAACCACGGAAAGCGTGATAGGAACAGCATCCTTACGCTTACGCCCGTCCCAAAAAATCGTGCCACAAGCCAGTGTTAGTGGCGCCGCGAGAGCAAAGAGGAGCTTTGGAGACTCGTTCGCGTCGAGGGAGATGCAAAGACCAAGAAGGCAGAAGAGCATGACGAAGCAGCTTACGTTCTTATGGACAGGGCGAAGCAAATATTCATAGAGGACGTCCCCCTGTTGTGTTCGACTGCTGTGAAAGATGCTCCCCGCCGCAATCGCCAAAGCCCCAAAGGCGTAGCGAAAGTTGTTCGTAACCTGGTCCTTCGGTCCGTAATTCGCAAGCAGTCGCGCCGCGACCACAACCAACACGACGCTCCAAATGAGTAAAACCGTTCCGTGGAGCAAGGGCTTCTTGTGTTTGTGAAGCGCCCAGAGCGCGACCCCAAACCACACCAGGCAAGTGAGTATATAGCCCTCGTAAACCCAGGCAAAAACTGAGCTAGAGCCGAGCGCAAAGATGAGCAACGATTCACTCAGACGGTGAAAGCGAAAGCGACTAGCGCCGTAAGAGAGCCCGGTGAAGAAGAGCAGGAAGACCACGAAGAAGAACTGAAACCCAGTGATTCCCGAGAGGGAGCGTGAATACTGGAACAGTGGGATGGAGAGCAAAGTCGCGAAGATGAGAGTGAGAGCTAGAACCCCCAAATCCTTGAGCCATGACGCGCCAAGGTAGGCCTTCGATCGCTCTAGAATGAGGCTCGCTTCATTGGCTTTGAGGGGAACCGCTTGTTGCAGTGAGTCGAGGTCCTTCGCGAGGGGGTCAGTCATGTTTTCCGCCTCCCTCAAACGTCCGTGGCGAGGAACAGCCCCAGCCACGCGAGGCCCAGGAGAGTGAGCATCACTCCAGCTCCAAGGAAGGACCAGTTCAGGGATTGCTGGTAGACCTCTTCACTTTGGGCGTTCTCTAGCTTACTGCCGGTGAGGACATCGAGTAGCTCTCGGGCTTTCTTATCATCGAGGTCGTTGCTAAGTCGAGCGTCGATGATGGCATCGCGAAAGGCTCTTCGAAATTGAGGCGCAGTGTTCGATTCGGACTTAGCGTCGTCACTCATGGTGTTTAACGCTTGGCCATACGCTGAACGTGGT
>JARGOJ010000503.1 GCA_029210225.1 Planctomycetota bacterium | reverse complement strand
CGAGCGAAGCGAGTTGCCAGCCCTGAGCGCGGGTTGAGGGGAATCGGGGATAGGGTGCGAAGCACCTTAACTTCCCCGAATAGATAGCAGATTGTTGCTAGCCCAACCGCAATCATTCACCCATGTGCTCCCGTTGGGCTTTGCTATTCTCCGAAGGGGATGAGGATGCCGGAGATGCATTCGATGCCGAGGTTATCCATTTCGGAGTATCGGGCCAGGTGTTCGAGGACCTCGTTGGCGCTGAGGCTTTCAAAGCCGCGTCCCATGGAGCTGGGGATCTTCTTTAGGGGTGACCAGAGGTAGTGTTGGCGCCATTCGAGCAGGGGGATGAGGCGATGGGAATCGCTGCCCTGGGTTGTGAAGGGGTCACGTTGGCGGATGAAGATATCGGCTTGGCCGTGTTCTTCGAGAACTGCTATTTCAAAGGCGAGGTTGGCGTGGGCGTGTTGTTGAACGACGACCCTTCCGTCTCCGCTGTGAAGGGCCATGATGGCCTCTATGAGGGAGTTCGTGAGTTCGACGTGATAGCGTCTTGAGATGGACTCACCAAACTTGCTGAACTCTTGTTGTTCGTTGCGTTTGAGGTACTTGTGCATGTCGTCGATGCTTCGGTATTCGTGGGGTTTTCCGAAGCTGCTGGTGTTCTGCACGATGTGATCGGTGAAGGCCCTTGTCTTTTCGAGGGCTTTCTTCTTAAAGAAGGGCTCTTTGAGAGCGATCATTCCGTTTGTGACAGAGGTCGACATGCATGTTGCGCCGCTTTGGTGGACGAAGGCGTGTTCTTCTTCAGGAAACGGCGCGAGTTGATTTAGCTGAAGGATGAGATCGGCGCCAATGCGGACTTCTTCCTCAATGAGGCTTTGTTCGAGGGCATCGATGTTGTTTTCAGTGATGGGGGCGGCACTTCGAAGGAGGTCCTCAAAGATAGACTTGTAAGTGAGGAGGGCTTCTCGATAGAGGGGAAGCCGTGCCTGCCGTAGTTCTCGTTGCTTTATCAAGGCTATTATCAATGATATCTATCGGGGGAGTGAATCAGTTACGTTCACGGTAGACGATACGACCTTTTGTGAGGTCATAGGGTGACATTTCAAGTTTGACTTTATCACCGGGAAGAATACGGATGAAGTAACGACGCATCTTGCCAGAGACGTGAGCTAAGACTTCGTGTCCGTTTTCTAGTTGAGCTTTAAATCGCGCGTTCGGTAGCGCGGTTTTAATCGTCGCAGTTACGACAATAGGTTCGACCTTCGCCACAATGTTCTCCAATAAACTTTTTGTTTGAAGAGAGGACGCCGTTTGGCGTTGACCAAATCTCTTCGTTGTTCTCTTTTGTTTTGAAACATCCCTGCCTACGGCGTTCAGTCCAGACAGCGTTTGAGCTCTGGAGAACTGAAGGAAGCAGTACTATAACGGGAATGACATAGAAGCCCGGATACTATCACGGGGCGACTGTTCTTGTCTAGTAGATTTTCCCTGTGAGCCTTGCTAAACAAGTTATCTAGAGGGACAGCGGTCCTTCAAAAAGGTGTCATAACGAAGCCATAAAAAGTTTTGCCAATCAGATCTTCTCCAAGCCCCAACTCGTCTCCTCAAACTTTACTTCTCCCAGAAAAATACCTTTATGTTGAGAGTGGAACAACTCTGCAAGAGCTTCGCCGGAACAACGGTCGTCAAGAAGCTCTCTTTCGAGATCGGCGCCGGAGAAAGCTTCGGGCTCTTAGGGCCGAATGGCGCCGGTAAAACGACGACCATTAAGATGCTGGTGGGAGCGCTCGCCCCAGACTCTGGGAGCATCACCCTCCATGGTCAATCCATGCACGAGAGCCCGGAGATTCGCCGGAAGCTTGGGGTCGCGCCTCAATCTTTGTCCCTCTACGAGAACCTGACAGGGCGGGAGAACCTCGTTTTCTTCGCCAAGCTTTATGGGTTAAAGGGTCAGGAGCTGAAGACACGGGTCGATTGGGCGCTTGACCTCGCCGACCTTGTCTCTCGGCAAAAAGACCTGGTCGCGACCTACTCCGGAGGGATGCAACGACGTCTCAACTTCGCCTGTGCTGTGGTTCACAACCCCGATCTCATCTTGCTCGATGAACCGACCGTCGGAGTGGACCCCCAGTCGCGAGATCACCTCTTCCGGTCGATTGAAAAAGCCAAGTCTGAGGGCAAGACCATCCTCTACACAACTCACTACATGGAAGAAGCGGAGCGCCTCTGCGACCGGATCGCGATCATGGATGAGGGCAGCATCTTGGCCGTAGATACCGTGGCGAACTTGATCGCAAAACACGGCGGCGCAGCGACAATCACTGGTGAGCTGGAAGAAGAGTTAAAAGCTCAGCTCCAGAATGACGCGCTCGTTTGGGACGACTGCCAGTTCCGACTGACCAGTCATGAACCGGTGAAAGCCATCGCCGAGCTGGCGGGCTCGGGACTGCCATTCAAGGCCCTGAATATCAAACAAGCGAACCTCGAATCAGTTTTCTTTAGCCTGACAGGGCGGACCTTGAGGGACGCATGAACATAGTGACCATGGCGCTGAAAGATCTTAAATTGCTATGGCGAGACAAGCTTGGACTCTTTTGGAGCCTTGTCTTTCCCCTCATTATGGCCCTGTTCTTTGGGTCTATCCTTGGAGGCAACGGCGGCAATCAAAAGGGCTTGAAGATCATCGCCCTAGACCTCGATCAATCCAAAGGATCGAAAGCGCTGCTCGACCATCTTGAGAGCTCCGATTCCGTGAGCCTGACCATGGCCAAGGCCGACCAAGAGCTTGGAGCGCTCCGGGGCGCTGTGTTAAAAGGTCGCTACGTTGCCTATGTCATGATTCCCAAGGGTTACGGCGGAGGGAATATGTTCTTTCAATCGGACTCTGACGCGAACTTAAAGGTGGGGATCGATCCAGCAAGACGCGCCGAGGCCGGCTACCTGAAAGGGATACTTGCCGAGGGGTCGATGAAGCGACTGACAACGCAGTTCCAGGACCCGAAAGATCTCCGGGCGCAGATTAAGAAGCAAGAACAGGACATAGACTCGGCCGAAGATCTGAAAGACGCTGACAAGAAAGAGCTGAAGAGTTTTATGGGTTCTTTCGATCGTTTGCTGGACAAGGTTGACTTCAATTCGGGGTCGTCCACTTCAACCGGCATGGCGAACCCAATTAACTTTCAAATCGACTCTCTAACCGCTCCTCGTACAAAGCCCGCATCTGCGTTTGAGGTGTCCTTCCCGAGCGCAATACTCTGGGCGATTCTTGGGACCGTCGCGAGCTTTACTATTTCTTTGGTTAAAGAGAGAAAATCAGGAACATTGTTTCGCCTTTATGTAGCGCCGCAATCGATCTTCCACATTGTCGCAGGCAAAGCCCTCGCTTGTTTGCTGGCCTGCTTGTTCGTCTCGGTGGTCCTAACGCTGATTGGCACCTTGGCCTTTGGGGTCCGCTTGCAGAATCTTCCTGGCTACGTGCTCGCGCTCTCTTCGACCTCGTTCTGCTTTGTAGGAATGATGATGTGTCTGAGTGTTTTGGGCAAGACAGAAGAGTCCGTCGCGGGGTCGAGTTGGGGCATTATGTTGGTGATGGCCATGCTCGGAGGAGGAATGGTGCCGCTCTTGGCGATGCCGTCTTGGATGTTGACCCTGAGTCACATTAGCCCGGTGAAGTGGGGCATTCTGGCCTTGGAAGGAGCGATATGGCGTGGCTTTGAAATGGGGGACTTCCTCTTACCTTGCGCCATCTTGATCTCAGTTGGAGTTGTGGCGTTGATGGCGGGGAGCTTCATTTTCCGTAAAGTGGCTTATTCCTAAGCCCCTCGGACGGGTTTCTGCGGCTCTGTTCTGAGGGAATGGACCTCACTTTTTTTGTATCGCAAAACTTGTTCTTCCTCAGACTTTTACTGTGTTTAAAGCGATGGCAGTTCGTGCTGGCGCAATTTTTTTTCTCCATCTGCCTAGTTCTGTTGAAGAGATTGCCTATTTTTGGGGTTATAGCGTCTGTTGACACCATTGAAACAGCATCCTCGATTTTCTCGTCGTTTGGGAAAGGCTTGACCGACCATGCCAAGAACAGCTCATTTATCCATTCTTCTCTCTACGTTCCTTCTCGCGACACCTGCTGTGGCTCAGGCCCAGAGCGCACGAGATAAGGCCGACGCTCGAAAACATATCGCAGTGTTTAAATCGGGGGATAAGAAGAAGGTGTCTGCGGCCGCTGGCGCGCTCGTGAAGATGTCCGATCGAGCCATTCCATCACTTATGGAAGCTCTCGGAGACAGTCATCCCAAAGTTCGCAGTTACTCTGCTGGAACTCTCATTGGTATGGGAGAGAAGGCTATTGCTCCCTGCATTGAGGCCTTAGCAAGCAAAGATAAGAATCGACGGGGGCTCTCTGTCAATGTGCTGATCAAGATTGGAGAGAAGGCTGTTCCTGCCCTCCAAGCGGCTGTGAAAGCTAAGGATCAGCTCCGGGCCCAAGCGGCGATCTATGCGCTGAAGAAACTGGGCAAGACCCCTGACCTGCCTCCCCAAAAAGACCCCGCTGTCACTCCTAAGCCAAATCAACCAGCGACCCTAAGCATTGAGCAATTGCTCGCTTTTTTAGGGGATAGCGATGAGAAAAAACGGTCCGCCGCGGCGCTTGAGCTAGCTCGTAAAGGAAAGCCCGCCTTCGCGCCCTTACTCGCGACTCTCAAAGACAAGAACCCGCTGAAACGCGAATATGCCGCTTTGGGCCTCGGATACTATGGCAACACTGGGCATTCGGCTGTGACGCCCTTAGTCGCGCTCTTTAAAGATCCGATTCCAGCCGTTCGAGACAGTGCGGTTCTCGCTGTGTGTCGGATTGGGGTGAAGGATCTTGTGAAAGAAGCGGACCTGAAGGCTTCCGCTCCAGGGACGGTCCCAGCATTTACCTAGGCGCTTGAGAACGAGATTCGCTTCATTAAATACAGTGCTTTAGTGGCTCTGAAACTCATTGGTCCAAAGGCCAAGAGCAGCATTCCAGCGCTTGTCAAAATGCTCGGTGATAAAGACGGAACGCTTCGAGTCAACGCGATCTATGCCGTATCAGCGGTTGGAGAAGCCGCGATCCCAGCGCTCACCGGAGCGCTCTCTTCGAGAAATGTGAATCAGCGTATGAACTCTATCTATGCCTTGGGAAACTTGGGGCCTCGCGCTAAATCAGCGCTTCCGACGATCAATAAGTACGCGAAGGATCGGGAAGCTGGAGTTCGAAAAGCGGTGGCTTGGGCCCAGGCAAAAATCAACGCGGGGGCCAAGCCTCCTGTTGGAAGTCCTGCGACGCCCCAACCTGGACCAAAGACTCCGGCAACGGGGATAGACGATCTTGTTGCTCGCCTCTTCGGCCGAAACTACGGCAAGCAAAAAGCCGCTGAGAAAGAGTTGCGCTCTCTCGATTCTCGTCAGACTCTTCCTGCGATTATTAAGTACATCTGCGCCCTGAACAAGCGGGCTCAGTCGACACAGATCACTTACATTGCTCGACAACTTTCAGGCATGGGGCCTCGCGCTGTTCCAGGATTAGTCAAGACTCTTGAGAGTGAGAATCAGGCCGAGCGAGACTTGGCGCTTCGATTGATGTCGTCCCGTAAATTACAGCCATACGCCGCTCCCGAACTTCAAAAGTTATTGGCCCATGAGAAATATGGCACCCGGGTGACAGCGCTTGAGGCTCTGAGCCGCATGGGAGCCGCTGCGAAGCCCTCTATTCCAGCGATGGTTGCCTGCCTCTCCGACAAAGATTGGCGAGTGACTCGGGCCGCTGTGAAGGCTCTGGGCAAGCTTGAGAAATACTCTCTTGATGAGATGAAGAAGATACTGAGCTCTGAGGACAACAAGTTGCGGGCTCTCGCTTTAGAGGTTCTCATGCGTATGCGAAGCGCGAGCTCACTGACCGCCGAGCACGCCGTGGCTCTGATCAATCACGATGACTTTCCTCTACGCCGGGCCGCCGCGAAGGCCTTGTGCTGGACTCGTCCGACCCTCAAAAAAGAGCAGATCGCGACCTTTAATAACAACGCTGTTCTCGTGCTCTCTGCCGAGCTTCGAAATCGCGTTGACAACGCCGCCTCCTACGCCGCACGCATTCTTGGCGATCTCGGTCCTAAGGCAAAGGGCGCCACTCCTGCCTTGGCGGGTTTGTTTAAGAACAAGAAGAAGTCACCAAGGCTACGGGCTTCGGCCGCGAATGCCCTCGCCGATATTGGTGTCGCTGTGGAGGATTGTGTGGTGGCCCTTGGAGAAGCGATGCTCGACAAAGACCCTCTGCTTAGTCTCTGCGCCGGGCGAGCGCTCACAGCCTTCAAAGAAAAGTCATTTCCAGCTCTACCAAATATCCTGAAGGCCATGCGGGGCAAAGATGGGGACACTCGGACCCGGGCTCATCAGGCTGCAGGAGCGATTGGTGTGAAGGCTGTGCCTGAGTTGATAAAGGGCCTTGGGGATGAGGATGAGAAGTATCGATTTAATTGCGCGTATGCCCTCGGGATTGTCGGCAGCCCCGCGATATCTCAATTGGTCCCTGAGTGTTCGTCGAAAGACTGGAAGCGAAGAGAGACGGCTGTTTGTGCCTTGGGAGAAATGGCCAAGGCTGCTTCAGGGCAAGTGAAAATCATGATTCAGTGCCTCGGGGATTCCGCCTGGCAGGTCCAAAAATCAGCGGG
>JARGOJ010000502.1 GCA_029210225.1 Planctomycetota bacterium | reverse complement strand
ATTCAAAATCGGGGCACCCTGCTCCGCGCCGGTATCCTCGCTGGACTTGTGATCGCAGTCGCGGCAATCCTCGGGCAGCTGCTCTTCGAGATGCCCTCCCTCAAAAAGGCGTATCAACGTCACGAGGATGCTCTCAAAGTACGATCTCTGCTCGACGATCAGCTGAGCAAATCGTCCTCCAAAGACGAGGCCCAAAACGCCAAGATGGTCACCGAACGATCCAAGGCGGTGAAAGCCATGTGGCGCGAGTACGTCGACTTCTTCGGCCACTCTTTTTGGGGATTTATCAACTGCGCCTTCAGCGGCTTCTTCCTCTACGAGATACTCCGCTGGATCGAACGCTTCTTTGGGGTCGTCACAAGGCTTCATCTGGTCCAGCTCGCCGACCTCAACGAGCCGCTGCTGCGTCGCCTCAACATGGAGACCCCTGGGACTTATCATCACTGCCAAATGGTTGCTCAGCTCGCTGAAGCCGCTGCTGAAGACATCGGAGCCGATAGCTTGCTCGTCCGGGTCGGCGCCTACTATCACGACATCGGCAAGATGGCCAAGCCCCACTACTTCACTGAGAACAATCCATTCAGCTCGAAGAAACACGGGCGCCTCACCCCAACCCTTTCGACCCTAATCATTCACGCCCACGTCAAAGACGGCATCGAGCTTGCTCGCTCCTTGAACCTGCCTCAAAAGATCATCGACTTCATCCCAGAGCACCACGGCACGACTGCCTGCGAGTTCTTTTACCGTCAAGCCGTTGACCACGCCAAAGAGAACGATCTGCCTATCCCCGACAAGGACATGTTTCGCTACCCAGGACCAAAGCCTCGGACCAAAGAGACAGCGATCATCCTCGTCAGCGATAGCGTCGAAGCGGCCACTCGGAGCTTGAAGAACCCATCACCAGGACGAATTCGGTCCCTCGTTCACGAAATAATCATCGATAAGTTGCTCGATCACCAGTTTGATGAGTCACCCATCACCCTCGGAGAGTTGGGAACAGTCGAAGACACCTTGGTGCGAAAGCTGACCTGGATGCACCACGCAAGAATCCGCTACCCTGAGAAAGTCCAAACCGCCCAGCAGGCCAAGCTGAAGGCGCTCGATCGAGAACGTCATGGCGGTCTTGAGAAGGATCCAAAGGAAATCCAAGGACCTCAGCAGGCCCAAGCAAGCCTTCCGGCGCCCAAAGAAATCGAGCCGTCTGAGAAGCCCAAAGAACAAGAACAAGCCGTTCCCGTGGACGAAAAAGCGTCAGGGAACGAGAAAAAACCAGCCTCAAACACTGAAGAAAGCGACGCCTCGGCGGCAAGCTGAGAGGCCTTGTAGATATCGTGAAAAAAAGCGTTAGAATGACCCGTCCTTAAAAAGGCGCGCCTGGGGGATAGAAGGCCGTGGCACAGTTGTTAATCAAATACAAAAGCGGTGATACCGAAAAAGTGAGCTTGTCCAGCAAGATCATGACTCTCGGTCGCACCCCGGCCAATAGCATCCAAGTCAACGACTCCTTGGCCTCTCGAAAACACTGTTTGATCAAGCAAGAAAACGACGTTTACTTGCTAAGAGATCTGCAAAGTGGAAATGGGACCTCTGTTAACGGTCAGCGTGTGAAAGATCACTGGCTTGAAGACGGAGATTTAATCAAGATCGGAACAACTGTTCTGAAATTCGTCGAAGAGTAAGATTTCGACGAATACAACCGAACTGTATGGGGACTCTTTTATGGATCTCGAGTTGGATTTTGTTCGCTCATTAGTGAAGCTCATGTCTGAGCACAACTTGCAAGAGTTGAACTTAGAAGAAGGCGAACAGAAGATTCACCTGCTGCGAAACCAAGGAAATGGTGATGCAGGGATGAACGCAGTGTCTGCGGTCATGCCAATGACCATGCCAACCATGCCTGCCATGCCGACCATGCCTATGACTATGCCAGCGGTTCCCGTCGCGGCTCCTGCCGGTGCGGATGCAGTGCCTGCGATTGATCCGGCGATCCAAGTCGTCAAGTCACCAATGGTCGGAACCTTCTATCGCTCGCCAACCCCCGACTCTGACCCTTTCGTCGACATTGGCGCCAACGTCAATCCTGAGTCGACTCTTGGGATTATCGAAGCGATGAAAGTCATGAACGAAATCAACGCGGAGATGTCCGGAGAGATCGTCGAAATATTGGTCGCCAATGGTGAAGCCGTTGAATACGACCAACCTCTATTCCACATTCGCAAGGCTGATTGAACTCTAAAATCAGCCTGTTCCCCACCCTCTATTTCTTCCTCGTGCCCAAGTCACCGAGGATTAAATGAGGGTGTGCTATTGTGAGTACAGCTCCCACAGCCTCTTTGGCCTTGGGAGATCCTCCATATAGGAAGTTAAACCTATGTTTGATCGAATTCTAATCGCAAACCGTGGCGAAATCGCGCTCCGTATCTTGCGAGCTTGTAAAGCGCTCGGCGCAGACACTGTCTGTGTCTACTCCGAAGCGGACGCCGACGCCAGCTACCTGCGCTTCGCCACGGAGTCTATCCGAATCGGACCAGGCCCCGTCGCGCAATCTTATCTGGACATGACTCGCATTATCAGCGCCGCTGAAATTGCCGATGTCGCGGCGATCCATCCTGGCTATGGCTTCCTCTCAGAGAACGAGCAGTTCGCCGAAGTTTGCCGAAGCTGCAACATCAACTTCATCGGACCAAGCCCAGAGTTGATCGGGAAGATGGGCAACAAGTCCGTCGCTCGTGAGATCGCTAAAAACGCCGGAGTCCCAGTCATTCCTGGCTCTGATGGCAAGGTTGAAAGCGAAGAAGACGCCCTCCGAATCGCCTCCGAGATCGGCTATCCAGTCATTATCAAGGCCAGCGCCGGAGGTGGCGGCCGCGGTATGCGCGTCGCTCACAACAGCGGCGCCCTCGTCAAAGCCTTCACAATGGCGCGAGCAGAAGCCGAAGCGGCCTTCAAAGACCCAACCGTCTATATCGAAAAATTCCTCGACCGCTCTCGCCACGTCGAGATTCAGATCATGGCCGATAAGTTCGGCAATGTGGTCCACCTCGGAGAGAGAGATTGCACGATTCAACGGCGCAATCAAAAGCTCATTGAAGAGTCACCGTCTCCCGCGATCTCCGAGGAGACACGCTTGAAAATGGGTCGGGCAGCCTGTGAACTCTGTCGAGCCATTAAATACGACTCCGTGGGAACGATTGAGTTCCTTGTCATGGACGACGAGACCTTCTACTTCATCGAAATGAACACTCGAATTCAGGTGGAACATCCGGTCACTGAGATGGTCACCGGGATCGACTTGCTCCAAGAGCAGATCAAAATCGCCGCTGGAGAACGTTTGTCAGTCACTCAGCAGGACATTCAATTCCGAGGCCACAGCATCGAGTGTCGGATCAACGCTGAAGATCCTGAAAATGACTTCAAGCCAAGCCCTGGAAAGATCGAAAGTTACTTTATTCCCGGGGGACCGAACGTCCGCGTCGACTCTCACTGCTACGGCGGCTATAAGATCCCACCGTTCTATGATTCGTTGATTGGCAAGGTCATTGTTCATGCCCCCACCCGAGAAGAGGCGATCGGCAGCATGCTTCGGGCGCTTGATGAATATACGATTGGTGGCATTAAGACGACCATCCCGCTGCTGAAAACCGTGCTCAACCATGCGTCCTTCCGTCGGGGACAGGTCCACACCGGATTCCTCGCGGAGTCTATGGGCCTCTAGGTCCCATCTGGGCCCCCTGACAAAGCGCTGAGATTTTTTTTCGAGAGCTTTTGAAGAAATGTGCCGCTGAGTAGTCTTAAAAGTGAACTTTCTTGGTCATTTTCATCTTTCTTCTGAAAGAAAAATGGCCTGGAAAGCAACACCAGAACAACCGCTGCTTCTTAGTACGGGGTTCTGTTATGTCGACCAAGAGACTAAAGTTGTATTTCGAATGCATGCTTTCCCTTGCATCCTCCTTCTAGAACTTTAATCTATTAGGTCTAAAGTACTTTCGAGGAGCCAGATTCAGAGAGAGGATCTGGCTGGGCCATTGTTCATTAAAGAGGTGACATGGATCGTCTCGCAATCATCGGAACAAGCTATAAGCGGACTGGGTTTGTCGACCTCTCTGGGTGGACCATTCCTATTCCCTTTCGCGAATTTGCGTTGAGAGAACTCCGTTCGACCTATCACGTCTCCGAAGCCATTTACCTGAGCACCTGCAATCGCTCAGAGCTGGTCCTTTGGACAGACGATCAATTTTCGAGCCGCCGCATCACGCGTCGCTGGCGAGAGTGGGCTGCCCGTGGGGGCCAAGAGCTCGGCTCCGAGAGTGATCTCACTGTTCAAACCGGACGAGACGCCGCACGATACCTCTTCAATGTCGCCGCTTCCCTCGATTCCCTCGTCGTCGGTGAAACCGAAATCCTTAGACAACTCAAAGAAGCTCATGCTTACAGCAGCCAGCGAGGCTTCGCCAACTTCCGTCTCAAGACAATGATCGAACGCGCCCTCAAAACAGGACGCCAGGTTCGCAACCAAACCTCTCTCGCCAAGCTCTCAACCTCCGTTGTCTCTGTCGCCCTTAAAGAGATTCGCCGCCGAGTCGCCACCCGGAACATTCGCCGCGCCGTCATTATCGGAGCGGGAGAAACCGGAGGCGCTGCGGCGAGAGCACTCTCTTCAAGCTCTTCAGGAACCATTGAAAATATCGCGATCGCCAACCGGACCTTTGAGAAGGCTGAAAAGCTCGCAGATCAAGTTGGAGGGCAAGCCTACCAGCTCGATCAAATGCCTTCTCTCCTCGCCGATGCCGACGTCATCGTCTCTGCCGTCGCCGTTCCTAATACGCTTATCAAACCTGAAATGGTTCAAAACCGGACTCGTCCGCTCTTACTTGTCGACCTTGCGATCCCCGCCAATATCGCAGCAGAGTGCGCCGACGTCCCCATGGTTTCTCTGCTTGGTCTCGAACAGCTTGAAGCCATCGCCGCCTCCAATAAGCCTTTGCTTGAAAAAGAGCTAGAGCGCGCCGCCTCCATCGTGACACAGGGCTTAGAAAAACTTCGTGGCGATATCAACATGAAGAATATCGGCCCTTGGATCAAGCAAAGCCGAGATCATCTAAATAACGTCGGCCAAGAAGAAGTCGATGCCATGATGGGCAACGAATTCGAGGGACTCACCCCAGAGGAAGCCGATAAGATCCGGGCCCGCCTCGAACGTATGGTGAAGCGTATGATTCACGTTTCAACCCAAAACTACAAGGATCATGCGCGCTCTCGACAATCCAATGAGCGATAAGAATCCAACTCAAAGCTCCAACCCCCAGCCGAGGAAGCTCGAAGCCGATGTCGTCATCATTGGCGCCGGTCTCTCCGGTTTGCTCCTCGCCCATCGCATTCTCAGCCAAGATCCTGACCGTTCCGTGGTCGTCCTCGAAGCAGGACCTCGCTGCGGCGGGAAAATTCGAACCGACACAGAGAACGGCTTCCTCTCCGAGTGGGGCCCCGAATGTTTTCACATCCCCCTCAACGATCCCGACTTCCAGTGGCTCTACCAATCCTTGCCCTTGAAGCCAATCACCGCCAATCACGAAGCAAAGACTCGCTATGTCGTCAAGAACGGCCAGCTTGTCCCCCTCGGGCCTCAAATCTTGTTTTCGGGAAAACTCCTCGGTCTTAAAGCCCGCTTGCGCCTCGCCCTAGAGCCGTTCAGCCAAGGCCCAAAATCTCAGGAGCCCAGCCTCGCCGATTTCGCACGACGGCGCCTCGGCGGTGAGACCGTCCCCGCCCTCTTTGCTCCTATGTGCGCCGGTATTTTCGCTGGAGACCCAGAAAAGTTGAGCTTGGCTGCGGCCTTCCCAAAACTTCATGAGATCGATCAGGGAGGCGGAATCGTTCGATCCCTGCTCCGACGCAAGAAGGACAAAAACAAGGTCGGCCCCCGGCAAATGGTCACTTTTAAGCGCGGCCTCCAAGAGCTCGTCGACCTCTTAGAAGAGCGCCTCGGAGATTCATTAAGACTAGAGTCGCGAGTCCAGAGCGTCGAGAAGAGCGAAGACGGCTTCCATGTCAGAGTGAGCACAAAGGATGGCGAACTCACTGTCGCGAGCCCCAAAATCGTTTTCTCAAGCCCCGCCTTTGCAAGCGCGAAGCTCAGTGAAGACTTCGCTCCAAAGCTATCGTCGCTGCTGTCCAAGTTGATCTACGCCGACCTCGCGGTCATTGCCCTCGGCTATCCTGAGGCTCAGGTGGCCGCGCCCCTCTCTGGCTTTGGAGCACTCGTTGGAGAAGATAAACGAGACAAGCCTTTGAGGTCTTTAGGATATCTCCAGTCCAGCGATGTCTTCCCTGACAGAGCGCCTCCTGGCCATCGCCTCTTCCGAGTCATGCTTGGTGGCGTAAAATCACCGGAGCTGCTCGACCTGAGTGATGAAGAGCTCTATGCCTTGACCCAGGGAGAGCTAAAAGAACTCATGGGAGTCACGGGGAGCCCGGTCTATCAGCGAATTTATCGGCACCGTCGAGGCATCCCGCAATACATTGTAGGCCACAAACCCTGGCTTGAAGAGCTTGAAGAGGCTCGCAAAGAGATTCCCGGCCTCTATTTGTCGGGAAACTCTTATCATGGACCAGGTCTCGCCGATGTCATGAGAAATGCATTCAAAGTTGCCGACAGCGTCCTCTCGAACTTGCGCGAA
>JARGOJ010000501.1 GCA_029210225.1 Planctomycetota bacterium | reverse complement strand
TTCACGGCTCAATGAGCAGTCAGAGACCATGGATTTAAGGATGACAGAGCACTAGGAGCCTTGCCAGCAACGTTGTAAGTAAAATTGAATCAGGGGCGCGATCAATTCGTTTGATCGCGCCCCTGATTCAATTTGGCTCTGTCAATGAACAACGTGTTCGCTATCGAGCGAGCTTTCGCAGTCGATTGGAAATGTCCTGATTGAATCCTCGAATAAGTGAGTGCTCTCGATGGGCGCTGACAGTCTTGGCCAGCGTCAGAATGCGCCTTGCGTCATTTTCCCGGTTGAGTGATTGATACAGTCCTGCTAAATCCATCAGACCTTGAATCCACTCGACATAGAATTCATAGGGATAGGGATTGGATTGATACTCCCGTAAGGAACGCTCAAGCTTTAGAAAATCAATAGCGGCGGCCAGGGCCTTTCGTTGCGTGGGATCTCGGGTCAATTTGGCTTTTCTCAGGTAGAGCGAGATGAGGAAGACGTTACTATGAGCAAACGACTTTCGGCGCTCTTCAATGGCCAGCTTCCGGAAGCGCCGAATCGCTTTGTCGACGTCTCTCAAAGACATGGACGAAAGTATTGGGCGCACGGATTCAATGGTGGGGACAATCCGAATGCGCTCGGAAAACTGGACGTCAGCCATCTTAGAATCAATGCTAGGAATTGACTCGAAGTTGGTTTTACCGCTCACTCGTCCCTCCAATTCAGAGAGCAGTTGCTTTGCTGCGCCTTCATTCCCCAGGAGCATTTCTACCCGAATAAGATAGCCGTATAGACGGAGAGGTAGGAAGCGTTTGCGTTTCCCAAAGGTGTATTGAGGGTGTTCATTCTTAGTCTCACTCTCAAGAATGGCCTTAAGCTCTTCCGCAGTTTTGCTTGAACGCTTTTTGACGAAGCGATCCAGTTGCCGAAGGCTTCTCTTCAATCGTTCTCGCGCCTCTTCCAGACTGTCTTCTCCAGGATTTGAGTTCATGAGAAGATCTTCAGCGAGGCGCCACTCCAGCAGCTCTGAATCATCAATGATGGTCTTATGAAGTGTTTGTCCAAGCTTTAAAGCCCTTCGATAATCCGATCTGGATTGCCAACGAAGGAAGATGTAACTTTCTCTGCCGAAATAGGGCTCCGTGAGCTTGAGCAGCTTCCTTTTATTCTTGCGGCTGTAAGACAATAAACGTGCCTGTTCGACCTGGTCAAGAAGCGCTCTGGTGTCTTCGACGAGATGCTTGAGGTCGCTCGCTGCCCAGAAGAAGAACTCATCGACGTCTCTACGTTTAGAGGGGTCGCGTCGTTTATATGAACTGAGGGCCTCTTGCTTTTTCGATTGCAAGCTTGCTCGGGCTGTATCAATTCTCGCAACGAGAGCTTGAATCTTGATGAACAACGGCGCGGCCCGAGCTTCGAGTTGAACGTAACTTCGAGTGACTGGAGTGTCCCATTTCTGGAAGACCTTCAAAGCAAGGTCGAGATGCAGACCCAATTTTTTCCCATCGTCTAATCGTGATCCTTCCTTACTGGCAATGAAGAAAGCATGGTCAAAGCTGCTGTAGAGGGCTTCGCTCACGGCCGCCTTGACTTTCTTGGAATTCTTCTTCAGCGACGGATCTTCTTCAATGACCGATTTAAGCGCGCTTAATTTGTCTCGAAAAGTAGCGCTACTCGAATTGGCTGCGAGGTCTCCCATATTAAAGAAAGCAAGTCCTTCAGAGGCATTGAAAGAGAATCCAGATTCCCGAGCTTTAATAAATGAATAGAGGGTTCTTTTGAGAATCTCTTCGTTCTGTGCTTGTGTCAGACTCTCATGCCCGAAGCAGCCAATGTAGCATCGCCAAGCCTGGTCATATCCCTTGGACGCAGCTTCAATGCGACCGTCCTCGAAGCTTGCCTTCGCCGAAAAATAATGAATGTCACCGAGGAGGCTCAGTAATAGAGGACGCTGGGACAGTTCTTTGGTCAGTTTAAAGCTCTGACCTTTGAGAGTCTTACTAACAAAGCCAAGATCTTTCGCGTATTGTGCCAAGTCACGACGACTCTCAGTGGCTTCAATGACATCGGAGTATTCACTGTCAAAGCTCGTCAATTCGGCTTTCAATTGAACTTTAAACTTCGCTAGATCTTTAGAAAATTTGTCGAGATCGCTCGAAGCTTCGGATTGGAATCGCCCTCGCCAACCCTCGAACTGTTTGCGCACTTTTTCCGACAAGAGTCCAGCAGATTCTTTGCCCCTTCGTTTATGGTTCACCTGAACCTGTTGGAATATCAATCCAAAGAGAACGGCGGAAAACACCACGAAGAATGCGAGCAGCCGCTTCGTCCATTTGAGGTAGCGCTCATGGTCTCTTTGTTGACGAGCTTCCGGGGTGTCGCCGTCGATGAACATAAGCAGGTCGTCGGCCATGTCCGCGGCTGTTTGATAGCGCATTTCCTGGCTTCGAGCCATGGCCTTCGAGATAATCGCGGCTAGGTTTCGATCGACGTCGGGGACTCGGTCTTCAATTCGCGGGTAAGAGCCGAGGGCGATTTCACTCATGATGCCCACGGCGTTGCGTTGTTCGTAGGGTAAGACTCCGGCGATCATCTGATAGAGCATGACCCCCGCCGCCCAGATATCAACTTGATGAGTGATCTCCGATTGGACCGCGACCACCTGCTCCGGAGCCATATAAGCCGGCGTTCCGAGGATGTCACCAGTCTTCGTCAATCCTTCGCCCTGCATCACTCGGGCCAGGCCGAAGTCGGCAATTTTAGGTTGGTCGTCGGCGCAAATGAAGATGTTCTGGGGTTTGATGTCTCGGTGAATGATGCCCGTCTCGTGAATCGCTTCGAGGGCTCGACAGATTCGCTCGCTGATCTCAGCCGCGTAATACGGGTCCCAGGCTTCAGTAAGTTCATCCCCAAGCTCTTCTCCCTCGACTAACTCCATGACCAGGTAGGGAACTTTGTTGTGAACGCCGCTAGCGTGAACCCGGACAACAGTGGGGTGATTGATCAATCCTAGAGATTCGTATTCGATGCGAAAGCGCTCCAGGGCTTCCACATCGACGGCCTTGGCTTTGATAGTCTTCGCGGCTCGTACGGCGCCGGTGCCTTCTTGGCGAACGATGTAAACGGCGCCCATGCCGCCTTCGGCGAGCTTTCGTTCGATGTGATAGCCAGGGATCTCGGGGAGGCTGTCTTCGTAGCTGCTTCCGTGAGATTGGCTCTGATCGTGGACTGGCTGGATCGCCGCGCTCTGGGAGGGAAAAGCAAATCCGGTAGGCATATTGGCGCGGGTTTGCGAGGGATGATTAGCATGAGTTTGTGAGGGATGATTGGTGTGAGTCTGCGAGGGATGATTAGTGTGAGTTTGTGGGGGAATGTTAAAGGAGGTCTGGGGCATGTCGACGGCATCAGCCCAGCTTCCTTGTTTGTAGGGGGTCGGTTCTCTTTTGGTGCCCGGCATATCCAACTACTTCCCTTCAACCCGCCCTAAATCATTGGCTCTTCGATCAATCTCCCGTCCGAGCTTTTTTGCTCAAATCTGAGAGAAGGTTGACCGCTCGACTGACCAGCTCCCGATCCCCAACTTGATCTTCGGGAATCTTGTTCAACTTCTCCATAAAGGCATCGAGTCGAACCTTGGCCTGGTTGTAATATCGACTTCGTAGCGCTCGATCTTCCTTTTTTTCTGCTTTCAAAAATTTTCGATAGTCTGATTCTGCTTGGTTAAAGAGGGACTCCATCGCTTCCTGATCCCATTCTCTCGGTCCTTTTTTGCCCTTTGGAGCGTCATCAGTCGCTTTCGCTTTATCGTTGCTTCCGGTTTCTGGCCGGGTTTTGACGTAGACCACAACCCCCGTTCCGAGAAACATAATGACCACAAGAATCCAGAGGAAGCCGAGTTGGGGAGGAGAGCTCTCCGGGGCGCTGAGTTCTTTTTCGCGTTCCTTAGCCACCAGGACTCCCTTCAAGAAGTCTTCAAAAATTTTATCCGATATGGCCGATAACTCTACGAATCTTTGAGAAATAGGCGATTAGAGAAGGATGGGAAGATATTGAATGTTGTTTTTGGAAGGAATCCGTCCGATCAGACCAAACGCTCGGCGTATCCTTCCAGGCCTTCTAAATCGTGGATGTCCTGAGGGAACTGGGGAATTCGCTGAACAATCCCACCAGGAATCGTTTGGGTCAAAAAACGATAATTTTTATCTTCTCGCTGACCTTCCGCCATGATGCGGTCCAGGTCTTTTTGGGCGCCTGCTTGCAGGCCCTCGGGCAATTCGGCGACGAGCCGCTTCAGTTCGTCAGGGCTTGGCGCGAGTCCAGACCATTGGAGGCGATTGAGAACCACGGCCATGACATCGGCCTCCATGGTTTCTATCTCTTTGAAGAAGAACAGCGCTTCTTCCACCGAGCGATCCTTGGCCGTCGCGACAATGATAAAGCCCGTCGAGACGTCGGTAATGAGCTTATTGATCACTCCGGCGCGCTCTCGAAAGCCTTCGATCATGCCTTGCATGACATAGACAAACTCAGAGACATCTTTCAGGGCTTGGAGACCAAAGATTTTCCCCAGAGCTTGAAAGAGCTTCTCTGCGGCGATGGCGGCGAGCCCCATCCCCTTCTTCCCAGCCGCCACGTAGGGCTTCAGCAGCCACTTCGTAAAGCGATCGTCGAACGCAGAGACGAGCAAAGTCGGTGTTTTAAGGAAGTCGATGGTGTTCTTGGTCGGGGGCGTGTCGAGGACGATGACGTCGTATTTGCCAGAATGGTGAAGCTCGTAAAGCTTTTCGATGGCCATGAACTCTTGAGAGACAGAGAGGGCTCCTGAGACGTGTTGGTAGTAGTGGTTGTTGAGGATGCGGTCGCGGGCTTCCTCGGTTTTTGAGTAGCGGCCGACGACCTCATCGAAGGTGTGTTTCACGTCGAGCATGATGGCCCAAAGCTGGCCCTTACCGTAATCCTTGACCAGAGTTTCCTGGTTCTCGATGTTTTTAATTCCAAGAGATGTTGCTAAGCGGCGGGCGGGGTCGATGGTGCAGACCATGACCTTCCGGCCCATTTGGGCGATCTTCACCGCGATCGATGCGGAGGTCGTCGTTTTGCCGACTCCTCCCGACCCAACGCAGATAAGAACTTTCTTGATATTCAAGAATTCTTCAAGTGACACACCAACTCCCCGAGGCCTTCTATGCTTCGCTCCGTCTCTCTCACACCAAGCTTTGCGAGCTTTGGAATGGCTACGACGGCTTGATCTACGGCGTCTCTGAGTCGACTTAAAGCCGCGTTGTTTAATTGAGCTTGCTGTTGCAAGTTGTAAAGCGCTCCATAGAGTTCCCCAGCGGCGCCGTCTTCAGGCCAGAGCTCTTGGATGGCCGCGAGCTGCTCTGGGTTTAATGACGACTCCGAGATCATATTGACGAGCACGGGGGACCAATCGACCTCCATGACACCCTTTAACTTAGCCATCATCTCGAGGGTCTCAGCGACGGGCATCTCTTCGCCTAAAGTCACTGGGACAAGGGTGGTCAGCGTGCTGTCCGTGAGGCGATCATAGACCGATTTACACAGATTATGGACAGGGCCTTTGCTCACCATGTCCATGAGCGTGCGCGGAGTACTGAGGAAATTAACACCGTGACCGGTCGCCGGAGCATCGAAAATCACGAGGTCGTATTCGTTCGCTTTTTTTCCTCGGGCTCCCTTCTGAGACATGTTGTACATCTCGGTGAACATCAGGATTTCATCAAATCCAGGGAGAGCCTCAACGAAGAGGTGAACGAGCTTATTATTGAAGAGCAGTCTAAAAAGTGTCCGCGATCGTATCGTTTGCGTGACATAATTTTCGAAGCAGCTCCGGGGACTTAAATTGAGAATATGAAGACCGGGTCGAACCAAAGTTTCGACCGCACCGACAGATTTCTTTCCAAAAAGGGGCGCGATGGCTTCGGTGTGTGAATTTTCACACAAACAGACCTTCAGCCCTTTGTTTGCGGCTTCAACAGCCAGCGCGGCGGCGGTCGTTGTTTTACCAACCCCACCTTTTCCCATGACAATGATGAGTCTATGAGAATAAATTTTATCGAGGATATTCGACACTTAGGACCCTCCAAGCCGCGAAAATCTAACGGCGATAGGGCCCCTGTGTCCAGCACTCACTGTTCAATTTCTTCTAAGTTCTACGCATTCATGCTCTTGTCCATAGGCTGCTGGCCCCTTACCATAAGCCATGTTCAGGCACCAATGCCCCTCATAAAGGGCCACAGGAAATAATTACTCATGACCGAGGAACAGGCTGATCCAACACCCCAAGAGCAGGGGCAAGTCCAACCGGAAGCTGGAGCTGAGGCTCCCGCCCCCGCACCCGAGCAAGCTGAGCAGGCCGGAGAGCCAAGCGCCGAGCCTCAAAAGCAAGAAGAAGCGGCTCCGGAACCCGATCGCAGCGCTCAGATAAAGGCGTTTCAAGGTGAAGTAAAAACCCTTGAGAGCCAGATCGTTGAAGAGAAGCGAACCATTGGGCAAGAGTTGATCGCCCAAGATTCGATTCCGACTGAGCGTCAGGAGATGTTGCCCTTGCTTGAACAAGGCGCCACTCTCAAGACCTCTAAATCTGAACGCGAGAGCTTCCGTGACACGATCCAGCAAAATATGGATCAGATGGCGGCGACTCAAGCGCAGAAGAAGAACACCGAAGCCCAG
>JARGOJ010000500.1 GCA_029210225.1 Planctomycetota bacterium | reverse complement strand
CGAGGACGACGAGGACGACGAGGACGACGAGGACGACGAGGACGACGAGGACGACGAGGACGACCGCTAATTCTTCTTCGTAAATATCTTCATAAAACGCGAGCGTTTCAATTAAAGTGAGCCCCTCGCGTTCTTTGCATCTCTCAAATCAGCAGGGAAGCCCATGCGTTTATTGCTTGTTGAAGATTACAAACCGCTCCAAAAATCTATCGCCATGGGAATGCGCGAAGCAGGCTTTGCTGTGGACGTGACGGGGGATGGTGAGGAAGGTTTTTGGTACGCAAACAGCAATGACTACGACGTCATCATCCTCGACCTCATGTTGCCCAAAATGGATGGCCTCACAATCCTACGCAAATTAAGAAAGAATGAAGTGTCTACCCATGTCTTAATTTTGACCGCCAAAGATCAACTCGACGACCGCCTCGAAGGATTGAACTCCGGCAGCGACGACTACATGGTCAAGCCCTTCGCCTTTTCTGAACTGCTCGCCCGAGTTCAATCCTTAGTCCGAAGAAAATACAAGGACAAGACCCCCATCGTTGAAATTGGCGATTTGAAAGTGAACACGCTCTCCCAACAAGTTTGGCGCGGCGAAGAAGAGATCGTCCTCACTCAACGAGAATACACACTTCTCGAATATCTACTCCGGCGCCGAGGCGAAGTCGTTAGCCGAACAGATATTTGGGATCATGTCTACGACTTTCATTCGAGCGCGACGAGCAACGTGGTCGACGTCTACATTGGCTACCTACGTAAGAAGATTCACAAAGCAGAGCTGCCAACGCTGATTCATACCATTCGTGGCAAAGGCTACACATTGAAGGCCCAATCATGAATCACTCACTGAAAACTCGCTTGCTCATCGGTACAGTTGTTGGCATGGCCGCCATTCCTCTCATCATTGGCGCGATCATCTACTCCATAGTCAATCGATCTCTACTCGACAGCTTCGACAAGAACCTCCACAGCAGCTCAAAGAACCTCTACTCCCGAGTTCACCAACAGAATGGACGCATCCACGCGGAATGGGATGCCGCAAATCTCTCCAATTACCAGATAGGACAGCATCCAGATTACTTTCAACTCTATACGAATGATGGGCAGGTTGTCGCCCGATCTCCCTCTCTCGGTCAGGGAACTCTAAGCCCTATTGACATGAGCCAGGGCAATCTCGCCTACCAAAACCTCACTCTCCCGAATGGACAGAATGGTCGGCTGATTTGTCTGGAATTCCTACCCCACTTTGACCCCGACAATGACGAAGAGGAGAATGGGGATTTCTTCGAGAATGAGGAGGAGATGAATGCCTTTCCCAAACCAAAACACGATCGCCGAGACAATGACGAGCACGATGAGGACGACGAGGACGACGAGGACGAGGATGACGAAGATGAGGACGAGCGAAATACGAATGAGGATCGCGCCGAAGATCATCTCGAAGAATTGGATCGTGAGTTTCGTGAGTTCTCGAATTACCATGAAATTCTCGCCGAAAGAATAGACTACTTAGCCGGCGTCATGCACCGATTGGCCGAGCGAGAAAAGGCACAAAAAAATGACCAAAACATTGCCCGAGACCTCCTCATTCAAAGGGTTGGAGAAGAGGTTAAGCTCGCGAGCCTCTCATTAAATGAATTAGAAAATCGTCACGAAGAGTGGGAGCGGCTCGAAGAAAAACACGACGAAGGTGACTTTATTGACAGAAAAGAGGCCTTTATTGAAGGCTTCAAAAAGCAAACAAAGACAGTGACCGCGTTGATTCAGGGAGCAACGCGGGCGCTTCGGAACTTGATGAAGGAGCACAGGCAGCTCTTTTCCCATTTGAAGAATCAACGCCAAGAGCCGCTCATTCTTATCGTCGCACGTGAGTCGACAGAGCTTCAGTCTCAGTTGCGGCTTCTTCAAATCCTCTTACTGTCTGGGGCGCTGGCCACAGTCTTACTCGCCTTCGGAGTGGGTTACACCGTCGTCAATCGTGGCCTTCGTCCGCTCAATCAATTGGCCAAAGAAATAGAAGGAATCCATTCGCGATCGCTCGGGGAGCGAATTGAGTTAGCAGGTCTTCCCGTTGAGATGTTGCCGGTAGGAGAGCGGCTCAATCAACTTCTAGACCGTCTCCAAGAAGCTTTCCAGCGCGAACGACGATTCTCCGCAGACGTCGCTCACGAGCTCCGCACCCCTATCGCCGGACTGCTCTCTCTCATTGAAGTCACCGCTATGAGGAAACGTAAAGAAGAGGAATACAAAGAGACCCTCGACGATTGCTTTGAAATCAGTCAGGGAATGCAAAAAGTAGTGAGCAGCCTGCTTCTCCTCGACAAGCTAGAGACCCGTCAAATTCCTATGGTTCCTCAGTCGTGTTCATCAAGAGAGCTTATTGAGAAGAGTTGGGTGGCCTTTTCTGAGCAAGCACAAACAAAAGAGCTTCAATTCACCAATCATATTGCTCCTACGCACAGCCTCGACGCCGACCCAGAAATACTTCGCATGGTCATCTCCAACCTCCTTTCCAACGCCGTGGAGCACACCGATCATCGGGGGTCCTTAGAGATAAGTGAGAGAGGCCCCCATGGATTGAGCTTTCGAAACAGCGGCTGTCAATTGAGCCAAGTAAGCGTCGAGCGTGTCTTCGATCGATTTTGGAGAGGAGACTGCGCCCGTGGTCAAACTGGGCAGCACTCGGGGCTGGGCCTCGCCCTTGTGCAGCGGGCCATCAGTGCGTTGGGTGGGCAAGTGGAAGCGCGGCTATCTGGCAAAGATGGCTTTGTCATTGAGATCATTTTGCCGCCGACAAGGACGAATGCCTCGTGGTAGATTGGCGTTATGGATCAACGACTTGTCGAGCTTGAGAGAAAAGCCCGAAGCGATCCCAGCAATCGGGACTGGACGCTCCAGTTGGCTCGGCACCAAGCTCGGCTCGGAGATTCTTGGGCCGCGTTTGATTCCTATAAAGTCGCGGGCCTATCTCCGGGCCATCCTGAGCTCGCGCAGCTCGGTCAGGGTCTCTTTAGCGAGCAAAAACCTTATCTAGAGGCGTTTCCTTATAGCCAAGTGGCGCACATCATCGATTGGACCTCGTGGAATTGGGAATCTCAAGTCGATGCCCTCGACAGAGGAGATCCGTTTCGAGTCTTGGCCTTGTTTCATGCGACAGATAGCCTTCAACAAGACAAGCTTGCGGGTTTCCCAGGGTTGATTGAGCTGAGAAAAGCCGCTGCGCTCCCGGCTGAATTGACGGCCATCTCCAAAATTCAATCCTTGGTCAAGCTCACGTTGTTCTCTCGCTCTTTGAATGAGCACCATCTCCAATGTCTTCGGTCTTTAGAGAAGCTTGAGTTCCTTAACATTGACGGCACAACGATTGAGGGCCAGCGCCTCCATTGCCTCAGTGAATTCAAAGGGCTCAAGGAAGTACGCCTCTCTCCATGGCAGCTCGATCGAGTTCAGCGGGACAGCGATATTCAACGGGCTTTGGATCATTTGAAAGTGACGAGCCGCTAGCGCTCCCCGTATCTTTCGCCGTATAATAAGAAGAGAAGCTCTAACTTCCACGTACAGTAAAGTGATCGCCGGATATGAACCAAGCCAGCCCCATCTGCGCCTATTGTCGAACCCAAGTTCAGGCCAATCAACAACCTGTTCAGTGCCCCCAGTGCCAAGCCTATTCTCACGGAGTCTGCTGGCAGCGCGCCGGTAATTGCCCAATGTGCATGCTCCGCGCCCACCAAGCTCAGCAACAGCAAGCTCAACAAGCTCAACAACCTCAACAACCTCAACCGCAAGCTCAACAAACCCAGGCGGCCCAAACTTATCAACAGGACCAAGGTCAAACTGGTGGTATTGCGGGCTTAGAACTTCAGGCCCCAGCTCAGGTTCAAGCCTACGCTCCAGCCCAACAAGCTCCGGCCCAACAAGCTCCGGCACCAAGCCCCAAACCCGCTTATGAAGTCCTGGAGGATGAGGAGGACATTCCGGTCCTAACCTCCGCGGCCTTGAAGAATCCACAGCAGAATGCCCCAGCCGAAGGTGCGCTGAATCTCGAATTGAAAGAGGTCTCTGAAGACGATATTGAGATTGACCTGGAGCTTCAATTTGAAGCCGTTCGGCATAGCCCTCGAATGGCTGAGCTGCGAAAGCAGGACGAGCAGAGTCTACTCCGTGGCCTGGCGCTCAAAGGACGACGAGATCGCTTTGAAATTTTTACCAAGCGAATGATCCTCTCGTCCATCGGCACTTTTTTGGCCAGCTTTGCTCTCAGCTTTATCTCGTTCTGGCTCATCATCCCCGCGACCTTGATTATCGTTCTCACAACAGCCATCGTCGTGATGAAGCGGAAACAGAAATTGATCTCCAAAGAGAACGAGGTCGATGTTGAGCCCATTCCCGTCCGGGTCGAACAAATCAGCCGTTCCCGACACCGCATGGCAATTTTAGGGCTTGATATTCTTACAGATGAAGCCCCCTTAGAATTTGTTCCGATTCAGGAAAGCAACGTTGAGCGACTCATCGGAATCAATATTTCTTACCTCACAAAGAAGAGTTTTCGCACCGGAGATATGGCGATCCTCATAGCCGATGATGGCTACGCCCTCATTTTAGAATGCTTTGAATTTCAGCAGATTGCCCGCATGGCCAAGACCACCGAAGAGTTTAAACGTCGCTACAACAAGATGCTACAAGGCTAAAACAAAGCCCGCTCTGTCCTATCGAGTACTCATCAACGGGAAGAAGACATCATGGCCATTGAGATCACTATCGAATCCAACAAAGACTTCGAAGTCTCCGCAGACATCGATACGTCCTTTGCGCTGCTCTCCAATGTCCTAAAGTCCTCGTCTCACTTCCCCCGAGTTCAATCCATTCAAGAGCGCGATGACGACGTCTTTGAGTGGGTCCTGGAAGGCGAAACAATGGGCTCGACCTCTTATGGCGCCGAGTACGCCTGCCGTTATTTCTTTGACTCAGAGAAGAAAACAGTCCATTGGGAGCCGGTCAAAGGCTTTGGCAATTCCGAAGTCACCGGGCGCTGGACTTTCCAATCTTCAGGAACAGGCACGAAAATCCACTTTGAGAATTGTATTGTTATGACCTTTAATATATCCCGCTTTCTCAAAGCCGTCGCTGTTCCTCTGGTCAAGCGCCTCAGCGCCTCTTTAACGGCCACCTATTTAACAAACGTCAAGACAACGCTCAATGGCGGCGAGGGGCACCTGAGAGAGCCCGTCTCTTTCTAATACTCAGTCCTCACAGCTTCACTAGAGTCGGATTCCTATGGACGAGTCGCTCCGAGAATTAGAGCGTCAATTCTCTCAGAACCCTACCGAGGCGCTGAGGCGACAAGTCGCCACTGCGTATCGCCGTCAGGGGCGCCTCTTCGATGCATGGCGGCTGATACGCAACTTCAAAGACTGGCCGGAACGGCGCGAGTTAAGCCTCGCTATGTGGCAAGAGCAAAAGAATTGGTTCGATGCCCGGCCAGGTTCGCGAGAGGCCTTTGTTCAATGGGCACCCACCGCTCTTGGAGCCCACTCAGAAGGCAAAGCGTCATCAATCAACACCCTCATCAGAAATCCTGTTCAGGGACATATATACCAACTGAAGCTCGACCCTAGTTCAAGGACTCTCAATAAACGAAGTGTTCCCGAGTTTGAAGCCGGCTTCAAATTCATTAGCAGCTTGATTGGAGGCGACGGATTTAAAGCTGATGAGAGCGCTCATACTCAACTCACGAACTGGCTCTCGGGATTCAAGTTTATTGAACACTTCAATTCGCAATCGAACCTCCATTGGTGGCCAGTGCTTCCATCTTGGCCCCATTTAACCCGCATCAGAGCACGGTTTCTTCACCTTAGATCCCATGAAGAATTAAATCGATTCCCAAAGCTCAAGAGTCTAAGCGTCGGCACATTCAGTCTCTTGAGCTCGGCAGATAACTTTCAAGATAACCTCGCTATCCAACACGTCAGGATCCGACAGATTTATCGTCCTGAACAGTATTTGCTCTTCTCATTTCTTCCAAAGCTGAAAGCTCTGGAATCTCTCGCCCTGGGTTTCTCATTACATGGCGATGAAATGGAAACCCTTGGCCGATTTAAGAAGCTGAAGCAATTGACCCTTCGCTTCGAAACGCTCTCTGCCGAACGATTGCAAATGCTCTCCTCTCTTCACGAAATGCGCAGCCTCACCCTCTCACGATGCGCTATTAGCAACGAAGCCATGGAGAGACTCCTACAATTCCCCAAGCTTCAATCCTTGTCTTTGGTCGAGACAGAGTTCGAGAATAACGCCCTGAGTCACCTGGTTGGATTAAGTAAGCTTGAGAACCTTGAGCTATCGAAGACGCCCCTTGACGATAACGGCCTTTCAGAGCTAAAACGATTCCCCTCGCTAAAACGACTATGGATCCAAACCTGCCCATTACTCGGGCGAAATAGCACCGATCTCATCACCGATATTCCGCAGCTCGAAGAGATTGATTTCAATCTAACCCGAATAGATAAACTTCGCCTCCAAGCAACCAGACCAGACGTCACAATACTCAATCCCATCGAAAGCCCATTCACAAAACACTCCTCCTTGAAAATCCACTAAACAACAAACAGAGCGATTCCCACCAATGTCGACAGTTATTGAATCCAACGCCCACGCAACACCTCACAAAGCTCATTGGATCACTGCGGCCCTCA
>JARGOJ010000499.1 GCA_029210225.1 Planctomycetota bacterium | reverse complement strand
CCGCTCAATAGCACCAGAAATTCAAAAAGATTGCCAATGCTCGTCGTCATAATTGCACGGTTTTAGCAGTTAGTGCTCTGTCATCCCCGCATACAGTTTCTTGAAGTCAATATATAGCGGTTCCCGGTTGTATTGATGGCCTGCGAGCTGAGTTAGGAGCCTTTCTTCGGTCGGGGGCCGTAGCGAAG
The DNA here is from genome assembly GCA_029210225.1 of Planctomycetota bacterium. Lineage (GTDB taxonomy): Bacteria > Planctomycetota > J058 > J058 > JARGOJ01 > JARGOJ01. The sequence goes on along the minus strand of JARGOJ010000499.1, from coordinate 6,530 downwards.
GAGTAGAGTGGATTTCCAAGGGCCGAATGTGGTGACTTTTAGCGGTCCGTTTTCTGTGTTGACTGTATCTTGTCTATGGATAAAGCCAGAGTCTCGGATGGAGATGGGCCAACCTGTTTTCACCTCGACGATCATTTCTCCACTTTCAGAGAATGTCGACGTCGATCCCTTCTTGGCTTCACTCGTGACATTTATCGATATCAGGAAAATCGCGCATTCCCGCTCGTCGATCACCTGGGTGTCAATGAGGACCATCTCAATAATGATCTCGTTTGCGCCCTTAAAGTCGTCGCCTAGGCGCTTTAGAGTCTTTTTCGGATCGAGTTTTATTGCTGTGAAGGCCTTTATTGGACCCTTGGGGAGCAGAGAAAGAATATCGGTACGGTCAGGCCTGAAGCTGGAATGAACGGCCCTTGAAATGTCCTTTCTGATGGCAGCGTTCATCTTGAATCCAGCGTCATTCGTAATGCTTAAGGCTGCCTGTTTTGGATCGCGTCTCTCAATAGTCAGCAACTTTTGGGCGAGACCTTTGAAGAGCGGATCGGGAGCCTCGGAGTTGTAGCTCTTCTCAAACTTATGGAAAACCACTTCTGCCTTTGTGACTGCGCTTTTGGAGCGATCTAAGACTTTGAGTGAGTAACCCTTTGATTCGTTGAACTCAATCTCTTTTACTGTCTCTTGACCGTTCGCATCACGTTCACTCCGTGCGCTACTAGATTCAATCTTGGACATGCTATCCCAACGCTGTCCAATCTCCGGGACCACGTGTCCCATGGTTATGGGAGTGATTTTCTTGGGCGTTGGGTATGAAACAATGGTCTTTCGTGACGTTTTTCCAATGCCTCTAAAAGTGCGCTTTGTCCCATCGGGGTCGGCATCCCCACCACTGAGCTTGACGCTGCCGCTCCAATCAATGGAGCGAGGCAAGGACGTCTCTATTTCTGCGAGAATCTCGCCTTGCCCCGTTATCTCGAGAATGACGCCACTGTTAAAGTAGACAGTCGCGACAAAGCTGAGCTGGAAGACGGCGCAGCGGACCTTGTCGAACTGCTTCGTGCCAGTTAGTACGAGTTTAGAGCGCTTGAGCCTATACGTATTACCTAGTAGGCCTTGCAAGTAATTGACCCCAGCGGGAATACTTTGGCCAATCTTGATGGGCTTCTTCGGCAAGGGAGGGAGGAAAGGATGCCTGTTTGTTCCTAGCTCGTCGTATCCAATGACTCTAACGGCTTGGACTTCTTCAGTTGTAGCGGGCTTGTGAACGCGATCTGTCACATAGAACCTGTTGGCGAAGGACTGGAGCATGTACCTGTTCTTTTTAAGAGGACTGACTCGAATATCTGGCGTTTTATTGACTGTTTTTTCATAGAAAACATCGCCAAATTCTATCCACAATCGTTGGATTTGTCCGCCTTGGACCTTGTGGGCCGTGGCTTTGTAGGAATAGCCCTCTTTTTCTTTCATTTCAACAAGCTCTACGATGCGACCGTTTTGAGAGATATGGTTCTTGACCTCGAAATGGGTCGCTTGGTCCACAGTCCAGCTCTGCCCCATCTGAACCGGACGACGCTTCATAGTGATTGATTGAAGGTCTTGAGCAAGGCCTGGCAGCGGCCAAGCTAGAAGAGCGCATAGCAGAATGAGCGGTGACAGAGTCTTCATTGGAATGGCCAATCTATTAAATGAAATAAGCGCTTTTATGAATCGCGGATTGAATTGAAAGCCCCGGGCTTCAAAAGCGCTTTTTCTTTTCGAAGACATACTCGATGCGCTTCTTGAGGCTTACGGGTCCAACGGCCAGAATCACAATTTTGTCGCCTATTTCATTTGTTTGCTCGCCTTCGATCTTCAGCATCCCTTGGGTTTCAAGGGCGACGGGCCAGCCTGTGAGAACGTCAATTAAGTAGTCACCCGCAGTCTCGATATAGATATGGACTCCGTCATTCGTTTTGAGTTTCAATCGTCTAGACACCAGAAAGACAGCAGTAGCGCGATTGTCGACTTGGCGCTGACCTTGATAAACCAATTGCAATGAGACCGACTTGAGGTCCTCATCCCCGTCGCCGAACATCTTCAGAGCGGCCTTGGGATCGACGGTGACAACCTTGCCAAAAGCCAAGGGCTTCCTTGGAAAGAGTTGGAGGAACTCTGAGCGGTCCTCCTTGAACAGCTCCTTAATCCGCTTGTATATGCTCTTCTTAAGATCGTCTTCAACCTTCGAGCCAGCCTTATTTGTAATGCTGTAGGCCTTTTCGCTTTTCGTCTGGATAGTAAAGCTCTTGTTGCTCATTGGCAGCGACGTTTCACTCTGCTTTGGCGAGCTTTGACGTTCTATGACCTTGCCAAAGGTCACCTCGGCCTTACTGATGGTTTTATCCGTCGTTTCCAGGACTTTGACTGTGTATTTATTCGAGTAAGAATCAGTGGCGCGCTCATTGAAAATGGCTTCACCATCTCGGAAGACCTTGCGAACGATGTTACTCGCTCTCTGAAATGATTCCTTCCAAGTTTGGCCCGGCTTAGGAACTGTTCGAGCAATCTTGGCGGGGGGAGCCTTCTTGCTAAATGGGTAAGTCACGACATTTTGAATGGCCATCTTGCCTGTTCCTTGATAGGTCAAGGTATTCCCGGCGGCGTCCTTACTTGAACCACTGATAATGATTGCTCCCTCCCATATGACCGAGCGGTGCAGAGAGGTGGCAATCTCGGAGCAAACTTCTCCCTTCCCCCTGACGTTGAAAATCACTCCATTCGCGAATTGGATGCTTGTGTGAAAGCTCAGCTCAAAGGTCGCACAGGAGACGCCATCGACGAGCTTTGTGCCCGTTAATTTCAGCTTGGCCTTCTCCACTTGGTAGGGGGAACCCAGCAATTTTTCTAGGACCTTCTTCTCAATTGGAAAGCTCTCACCTATTTTTAGCGGGCGTTGAGGAAGAGAGTAGATGAGGCTGTGACGCTGGAGAGTCCAATCAAGCTCTGGCCGGATCTTGTCATAGACAAGAAAGGAGTCCTTTTGGCTGACCAGTTCCCCGCTCTTATCCTTAAAGTAGTGAGTGTCTCGAAGAAGTTGAACCGTGTATTGTTTCTGTCCTATGGGGCTGTCTTGGCGAGTCTTGCCCGCCTTGTTTGTCAACTGGCCCCAAACTTCTCCAAACTTAACGGCAAGGCTGGTCAACTTCGTCCCATCGACGGCGAGGGCCCTCGCTTTGTAATGAGCAGCGCTTTCGCTAATGGCTGTGACGGTCTCAATCACCTGACCCTTGTTTGAGATATTGTTCTTGAGGTCGAACCTCGCGCCGCTCTTTACGCTCCAACGCTGCCCCATAACAATAGGCTTCCGCGTCATCGTGATGGTCCTGGGTTCCTGACCATACAACAACGCGGGCCAGACCAAGAGCGCGGGAAGGATAAGCACGATTCGAATATTCATGGCAGCCTCTTTGTAGATAGTTACTACAAAAGGTTATGCCGGCTATTCTTTTTTGTCTTCTTTTTTCTCCGATTTTTTGGGATAGGACCAAAGGACTTCCCCCTTCGACCCCAAGATTCGAAACTCGCCAGCGCTATCTTTTCCAAGACCTAGGCCGATTCTTGATCGGGTGTTGTGGTCTAGAAGAGCTATGTATGGCTCATCCTTTTTTAGAGCGTAAACAGATCTCGGTCGACCCTTTTGGTCGAACATCATGAACATGGGTTCCCCCTTCGGCGTTGTCAAACCAACTCTTGGGCGGCTCTGCTTATCGAGGAGTATGAGCATGGGCTGGTCGCGATTCATGGTCATGCCAATGCGAGCTCGGCCTTCTGAATCACAGAGCCCGATGAAGGGATTCTTCTCTCTCACACCAATCGCAATCATCGACTTGCCCTTGGAATCAAGGATTGATAAACCCGGCTTGCCATCTTCTAGGACAAGGCTGGCGCGGCTTTGGCCCTTCTCGTCGAAGAGCCGAAGACCAGACATCTTCTTGTTCACCCCGAGGGCTATGCGTACTCTGTTCTTATCATCTAAAACTTGAAATTCATTGGCCTTGATCACGGTCATTTTCTGGTCTTGAGCGTGAGCCTCTTTCACAGAGTCTGGCCAGTGCAACCACGTTCCCGCAAGGGCCAGGAGAAGAACTAGAACGCTCCCCTGGTACCGACGTTGACTTCTTTCAAGGCGCTCAAGCCTTTGCAAGACACAGTCCAAATCACCAGACATAGAATCTCTACTTTCATTCATTCTTTAATGGACCTGTCATATTGCTCAAGGCAGGCTAATAGCGACTCGGAAGCCCACAGGGCCCGGTATCGGCAGGGGCGCACGCATGTCACGAAAACCGGGGCGACAGACCAATGGCACATTGGCCACGCTCCCACCCCGCTTGACATGCAACTGGATACCTCGGCGGGCTTCTTGGTTTGTGGGGCCACCGTTGTAATTGGTGTGATAAGAGTCCTCGCACCACTCCCAGACATTCCCGAGCATATTGACCAAGCCAAAGCCGTTATCTTTACTGGAACGACTGGTGATCGACTGCAACTTGATCTTAAAGTCACTGAGGTCTGGAGGTCCTTCATTGTCAGCGGGTCCCCTCGGCAGTCCACCTGGAGGGCCCATTCCAGGACCTCTTCGACCGGGACCTTTTCCAGGCCCCATAGGCTTCGGGTTTTTAGGTCGTTTTTTATTCGTCAGCTTGGCGGGCTTGCGATGCCAAACATAGCTCTTCTCGAATTTGTCGCTCCAGTAATACAGGGTCTTCGTGTTAGCTCGGCAGGCATACTCCCATTCTGACTCGCTTGGCAAGCGGAACCCATTCCCCACTTTCTCACACCAGCTCTTTGCTTGAGCCCAGCTAAGGTCGTGCATGGGTCGAGATAGGCTCCCTTTTGAAGGGTTGCCCCCCATATTAGGAATCTTCTTCCACTGTGAAATGCTGACCTCATAGCGACCGATGAGAAATGGCGGAAGAGTCACCGTGTGCTGAGGTTGCTCCGTTCCCACAACCCTATCCGCCTTCTGGCCTCCTCCCGGCAATTCCGCCGCCAACTTTTTGAGGACGTCTGCGCCCTGATTATTGGTCCCCATGGAGTAGGTGCCCCCAGGGAGAAGATGGAAGACCATGCCCGTCTTCAAATGAATGAACTCCGCGAGGCGATATTTGGATTTCTTACAGGAGAAGAATTGGGTATCGCCTCGCTTAAAGGCCTCGCCTAGAAATTGTGCGACGAGGGCAATCTCCAAATCTTGCGCCTCATTTGAAGCTTCACTCCACTTTGTGTGATCTCTCAATAAGACCAGAGGTGGCGCCAGCGTTTTTGTCGTGACATTTCCCGCGGCATCGATCGCTCTCAGGAGCGTGGAATTGGGGTCCTTGGGAGAAAATTGAACCTTGTAAGTGTTTGAATCATTCGCGGCGAGTTCTTTGCCCCCTAGAGTGAGCTTGACTGGCGTCTTATCCTCAATTCTGACCGTCACTTCGAAGACCCCATCAACGTTCTTAAAACTTGTGTTGTCAACGACGATCTTTGGGGACGTTAAATCAATGACAAGCGTTGATTTCGCAGGGAGACTTCTATTTCCGGCATAGTCGATGGCGACGAGGGAAAACTCATGCCGTCCTTCGGGGAGGGCGAGCTTTTGACGGAAATCTAGCGGAGCAATTCTGCGCCGTCTCTTTTTGAAGAGTGGGGGCGACTTGCCATTGATCTCAATATTGGCAATGGGTTCGCTGAACTTCATCTGCAGAAAGCCCACACGGACATTTGTGTAATTAATGATGCCTGCCTTGGGGCGAATTAGATTAATGACAGGCTTTACGGAGTCACAAGTGACTTTGATAATCATCGACTTATCGGCTTGGCCTTCGACTGAGGCGACGATCTTGATGGAGCTACGACCTTCCGGCAGATTTACGGGGCTGGAAAACCGCCCGTCCTTCACTGGAATGCTCTTGCCGGAAATCGTGATTTTCGCGTTGCTGGGTTCAACGGTGCCTTCGACCTCCAATGTGTTCTTTGTGGTATCGACCGCCAAATTGACTGGCTTATCCAGTTTCATTTGAATTGGTACAGTCGCAGCGGGCTTAGGAATAGGCTCGGGCGCTTTTTCGACGAGGTTTGCGGGCCTCGGCGCTGCTTTCTGCTCTGGGGCGGGGCTCCCCTTCTCTGCTGTATCTGAGGGTGTGACTTTGGCGACGGCGCCGATATCGCTGGTTTGCTCGGACTTCTCTTTTGGACCAAAAAGTAGGAATCCCATGACCGAGATCACGAGGACCAGTCCCACTCCCGCGGCAAGGGGGATGAGCTTGTTTGGCTTCTTCTTGACGGGGCTTGGGACCAAGCGCTCAAGGAGGCCGCTTTCTCCTTTTCGATAGGCGTTGAGGGCATCGCGGAGTTGTCCTGCGCTTTGAAATCGCTTGCTCGGATCTCGTTCGAGGGCTTTCAGGACAATCTTTTCGAGGTCTGGGTCGAGGTCTTTGTTGAGGCTTGATGGTAGAGGAGGCTCCCGCGTCATGAGGCTGGCCATGACATTGGCGGCGGTTTTGCCG
>JARGOJ010000498.1 GCA_029210225.1 Planctomycetota bacterium | reverse complement strand
GTTGGCGCTTGTCTTTTCAAATCCGAGGCTTCTCGTCCAAACCTGACAATCCGCTGCGAAGTAAGTAAAACTACCTCCGCGACGGCTCACTTGTGAGTGATTTCTCCGCTGCGGCGCAGCTGTGAGTGATTGCCCGCTGTAATTGTCGACGTAGCTATCTTCACAGAACTCCCATAGATTGCCGAGAGTGTCAACGAGGCCAAAAGCGTTTGGGAACGAAATTCGTCCAGTTACTTTCTTCCCCTCCTTGCCTTGAGTCGGACGGCAAACCATATAACGAAGGTCGACGCGGTCCCCCCAAAAGAACCGGGTCCTGGTGCCTGCTCGGGTTGCGTATTCCCATTCGGCCTCACTCGGCAAACGAAAACCATCCCCGGCTTTTTTCAACCAGTCCTGGACCATCGTCCACGGCACTCCAGCCATCGGAAAATCGACAGCGGTTTCATTCAAGTCGTCTTTATCAAAAACTGAAAGCCACTGTCCATGAGACAACTCGGTGGCCGCCACGAGCATGGGAGAGACCCGGACACGCTGGGCTGGCGTTGCATGGGTCACCCACTCCCGCCGGAACTCTTTATCAAGCTCTAAGGCCCGCGTAAATTCAGTGTCGACGTCGCGAATCCCCAGGGTAAAAAGACCTCCCGGGACTAATCGGAAGTAAACGCGGCTAGTTACATGCAAATAGGATTGAATCCGAAACTGTTTGCCACCGCAGCGAAAGACCTTAGGGCTTAAAGCCTTGAACTGTGGGCTCAATAACTTGGAGACACAATCAAAGAGATAATCGGTCTCAGCCTCGCTAGCCTTCTCATAATTGGTCCAGTCTGTAAGAATTTCATAGGCTCGGGTTCTCTTCTCAACGTCACTCGCTCCCAAGACTAGAACTTCCTCGATGGTCTCATTCCCCGCTTTGTCGACCACTCTTAAGCGCTCAACCTTCTCCTTTCTCCCCCTTCTTTCTGTTGTGAAAAGCTTCCCGTTCCGATTCTCCAGTTTTTCTTTGCCAAGATAGACCTCAAAGGGACTGCTCTCAATAAGCTCAAGCCCAATCTGGCCTCGTCTATCTAAAACGAGCACTCTCTCCTTGGGTGCTAAGAGTAAATTCTCTTTTGAAATGAACTTGAGGCGAGGCGCTTCGGTATCTCGAGTGAGCGTGACGACTATCTTAGAAATTAGCTCGCCAGACGAGTCATGAATCGTGATGGAGAACTCATTGAGCCCTTCCCTGAGAACAATCGGGAGTACAAAGCTGCGCTCAAGGTTTTTGCTTCGATAGAGGACGGTGGCGTCACGGCTTGCCATGAAAATGACTCGACGCCTTGTGGTCCCCCTTAACGTGATTCCCGCTTCCGATGTCCACTTCGGATGATCGCCGATACGAAATTCGAGGGCGGGTTGAGATGACCGGGAGAGGTAAAGAAGGCAGAGCGCCGTCAGAACAACAACGATGACTCCACCAAGAAACCAGGAACGGCGGGGCGCATCTTGAGTCATGCCTTCCTGGACCAGGGTGGCATGCAGCTCGAACATAGTTAGACGCTGCTCTGGGTCTCGGAGCATAACTTGTTGATAGAGCGCTTCAAACCACTTGGGAATGGTCGGGACAAGGTCTCTGATTTTGTAGATATTTCCTGAGAGCACCGCATTAAAAATATTTATCAGAGACCCACCAGGAACTGGAGCAACCCCGGTCAGTCCATAAAAGATCGTGGCTCCCAAGCCCCAAACATCTGCGGCGGCCGAGATCTCCCCAAAGTGCTTGGGGTCCAATTGCTCGGGGCTCATAAAAGCTGGTGTACCAAGAACCGTGCCCGCTTCCGTCAGGGACAGAGAGAGGCCATCAAGAGTCTTACCGAGACTTTTTGGATCGCGCTTCACGATGCCAAAGTCGATGAGCACGGGGCGCCCCGTTTTAGCCTCGATGAAGACGTTGTCTGGCTTCACATCTCGGTGAATCACGCCCTTCTCGTGACAGTAACTGAGGGCGTCCGCGATTGGAGCAAGACACTCCACCACGCGATCCAGGTCGAGCCCTGCACCGGTTTCGTCAAGGGCAGACTCCACCTCCTTACCGAACGCCCAGCCCTTGAGCAGCTCCATGGTGTAGAACGGCACACCGTTATCGTGTCCGTATTCATTGACCTGCACGATATTGGGGTGATCGAGCTGAGCCAGGATTTGAGCTTCTCTCTTAAAGCGATTCGCTTCCTCTATGGAGTATTCGTCGGCGAGACAGAGCTTGAGAGCAAGCCGGGTGCGAGTTTGGACATTCTCAGCCTCCAAGACCAGGCCCATACCCCCCCGGCCAATCTCGCGAACAATGAGGTATTTATTGGCGAAGAGCTGGCCACCGAGCTTAACGGTGCCGCTTGTCGTGAGAAATCGATTGAGCTGGTCCGGATTGAATCGAAGGGCCGCGCTATTCTCAGGTCGCCCCTCTTTTTCAAAGTTCCCGGCAACGGTCGACTTCATATCTCTCGTGGCTAGAGACTCGATTTTCTTAAGGATAACGGCTGCGTAGTCGGGGCCGCTGAGACCGTGAGCGACGAGATACTGACAAAACTCCGGTGCCTCCATGGCCCGCGCTTCGGAGATAAGCTGCGTTCGATGTTGGGGATAGGTGGCGAGAAGCTCTTCAAGGACGTCACGCAGGCCGTCTTGGCTGAGGTCCATGATTCTTCGTTGCTCCGTGAACTGAGAGAGCGTCCTCTTGTCTTAGCGCGAGGCCGCTGACAAAGAGTCCTTTTTTTATGGGCCTTCGTCAATGGGGTGACGATCAACGAGCGCCCAACCTCCAAGATACTGCCATCGTCCCTGATCATCATCTCTATACGTGATAACGGCATCATCGTCCCGGCGCTGAGCTAGAGAACACGCCAAGGCGTCGATCTCGTCTTGATGGCCATGACCACATTCTCTCTCTCGACCGGTGCGAATGTCGACAAAGACGTTGGTGTAGAGCGCCATAGACAAGGGCTTCATGGATCGATTCCTTTCCAAGCGGGACGAATCCCAAGCTCGTGATTTTCAACCATCATCGGAAGAAAGCGACTCACCGTCAACAGTTCGCCTTTTTTTAGGACTCTATTAGGAGTCCTTAACAGAGCCGGAATCGGGTCCTCAAGTCGTCGTTTTTCTCTATTTCTCTCTCCGTTCTCGTCCAATTTCACACAAATATGAAACAGACTATCCCTAAACGTCAGCTGGGTTAGCATAATAGGTCGACCCGAGGTCAAAAAACGATAAGGATTGCCCTATGCCACGTTCCACCTTGCTTTTCTTCCTCAGCGTCGGTCTAGGGCTGTGCTCGAATGTCTATGCACAAGGTCCGGAAGTTCGCATCAATGTCCCGAAGGGCTATCACAGCTACGATTCCATGAGCAAGCGCATTGATAAGCTCATCAAAGCCCGACCTAAGATCTTAAGCCGACAAATCATAGGAAAGAGCCGAGCTGGCCGCCCCATCGAGGCCCTCCTGCTCAGCGACCGAGAGGTCGACCCGGGCCTTAAGCCTGCGTTGCTCGTCGTCGGGAACATGGCCGGTGATGAAGCAGCCGGAGGCGAAGCGGTGCTCAAGATCGCCGAGTTTGTCGTGGCCGCTCTCGACAAAGAACCCGCTTTCAAAGCCCTCATGGTGAAGCGAGCCATCTGGCTTATCCCAAGGCCCAACCCCGACGCCACCGAGCTGCTCTTCAAAGCCCCACTGCGTCAACAACGGTGGACCATTGCTCCCTTCGACAACGACCGCGATGGTGACAAAGATGAAGACCCCAGTGACGATCTCGACGGTGACGGCTGGATCCTTCCCATGAAGGTCCCCGATAGCAATGGAGTCCTGGTCCTCGACCGAGACAATCACAGCCTGAGTCGTCCCGCCGAAACAAAGAATGGAGAGCTAGGGCGTTTCAGACTCCTGCTCGAAGGCACGGACAACGACAAAGACGGAGAGGTCAACGAGGATGGCTTGGGGGGCACCGACATTGATAGGAACTTCCCCATCCATTGGCGCCCCGCTCACCAAGTTCCTGGGGCTGGCCCGAGACCGCTCAGCGATCCGGAATCCAAAGCCCTCGCCGACTTCCTGCTGAAGAGAAAGAACATCGGCCTCATCATCCATCTCCACAGCAATCAACACGGCGCGCTCACCGCAGGCAAAGATAAGATCCCTAAGGACGACCGGGCCCTCTATGACGCCCTCGGCAAGCTCTATCAAGAATCGAGTAAAGGCACCGCCAAACCCCTCGATGCCTTCCACGTTCCTTCCGGGAAAGCGAGCAGCGGCACCTTCCAAGACTTCGCCTACCACGGCCTTGGCGTGATTACCTGGCCTGCGAGAATCTGGCAGAGAGCCCCGGAGATCATCACCAAGCCCAGCGATAAGAAAGCCTCCCCCGAGCTCAAGCGGGAGCGGCAATGGTATCGCTTCTTCAAAAAGCAAGGTTTCGGATACAAAGACTGGAAGCCCTTCAAGCACCCAAGCCTGGGCAAAGTAGAGATTGGTGGTTTCGCTCCCTTTACCGTGAAGACACCACCCAGCGAGATGCTCAACGCCGCCATTTCTCCCGTCGTCCGATTTGTCCTCAATGGAGCAACCCTGCTCCCAGACATTGAACTCAAGGGCAAAAAAGTGACCCGCCTCTCTGGCAACGTCTACAAGCTGACCTTTGAAATCAAGAACCGTGGCTTCCTCCCAACGCAGAGTCGCCGCGCCGCAGAAGTGAAGAGGAACACGCCGACTGTGCTCGTCGTAAGCCTCGGCAGCAATGACACCTTGGTCATGGGCAAGTCCCGAAGCATCCTCCCGGCGATCAAAGGCGGCAAGTCCATCGAACACAGCCTTATTATCTCGTCCTCTGGCAAAGGCAGTGTTTACCTGGTTGTCCGAAGCGAGAAAGGCGGCACCGCCACCTTAAAAGTCAAGCTAGGGAAGGGAGTCTGATTCATGAAAAAGCACTCGATTCTTTTATGCCTCGTCGCCCTTTTCTTGCTTTTGAGCCCGAGAGACTCGATCTCTGACTCCAGCGATCCACCGAAGCGGATCCTGCGCTTCGACCACTACTATGACTATGACGGGCTCCGCAAGGCCCTCATCAAGCTCAATAGCACTTACCCCGCGACCACTCGCCTCAAGTCGATTGGTAAATCTTATGAAGGCCGCGATATCTGGATGCTGACCATCCGCAACCCAAAGACCGGCCCAGATAAAGAAAAACCAGCCTTCTACGTCGACGGCAACACCCACGGCAATGAAATTCAAGGAGCGGAGATTTGCCTTTATCTCGCGCACTTTCTCCTCACTCGCTACGACGACCTGGATTGGGTTAAGAAGCTCGTGGACGAGCAAGTCTTTTACATTGCGCCAACGGTCAACCCTGACGGCCGCGAAGCCTTCATGAAAGAGCCCAATACTCCTCATTCCAGCCGGAGCAACCGACGTCCCTACGACAACGACAACGACGGCGACGAAGACGAGGATGGCTATGACGACTTGGATGGCGATGGTCAGATCTTGCAAATGCGTAAGAAGGACCCCAATGGCCGCTGGAAAGTCGGCGCTGATCCTCGAATCATGGAGCGTTGTAAGGCCGATGAGCTTGGTCAATACACGATGCTTGGCTGGGAAGGCCTCGACAATGACGGCGACGGCCGCTTCAATGAAGACCCCGTGGGAGGAGTGGACCTCAACAGGAACTTCCCGTCGAACTGGCGACCTCGGCATCAGCAATGGGGCGCCGGAGACTATCCTCTCTCCGAGCCGGAAACTCGCGCCACCGTTGAGTTCCTCGAAGAACACCGCAACGTCGCCGCGATTCAAAGCTTTCACAACGCTGGTAACATGATCCTCAGGCCTCCGGGCTCCGAGGACGACCGCAACGTCCCTCGGGGCGACCTTCGCATGTATGACGCCCTCGGGCGACGAGGCGAGCGTATGCTGCCGGGCTATCGTTATCTTCAAACCTTCAAAGATCTCTACGCCGTTCGTGGCGCTTTCCTCGACTGGGGCTACATGCGCTACGGCGTCTACAGCTTCTCCAATGAGATCTGGAGCATGGCCCAGGATTACAATAAGAACGGACGAGTCGACAATATGGAGCGGCTCCGTTGGAATGACGAGATGTTGAAGGGCAAAGGCTTCGTTAAATGGACCGAATACGATCATCCTCAGCTCGGCAAAATCGAGTTAGGCGGTTGGACCAAAATGACGCCGCGCATTCCCCCGACCTGGCAGCTTGAAGAGGTCTGTTACCGAAACGCCCGCTTCGTGCTCTACCATGCCTCGACGATGCCCCGAGTTCAAATCAAGTCTTTGACGAGCAAGGCGGTCCCTGGTGACAACGATCTTTTTCGGGTGACGGCGATCGTGGAGAACGAGGGTTTCATGGCGACTGCGACGAAAATCGCCCAACAAATTCAGGTTTCTCAATCGGATCGTGCGAATATTTCGGGACCGTCAGCCAAAGCGGTCGCGGTTGCGCTCAGTCGGGATGTGACGAAGGAGGCCATGCTTCAAAACGAACGTCGCCCGTGGCGCTTTGATTTTGGCCATATTCCCGGTCAAAGCCGTATCAAAGTAGTATGGTTAGTGAAGGGAAAAGGCACTGTGAATGTAAGGATTCGCAGCGAAAAAGGTGGCACCGCTCGTCGCTCTATCAAGCTGACGCCGTGAGGAAAGAAAAACATGGGCCTACTCAAAACAGAGGCGCTGATACTAAGGACTTT
>JARGOJ010000497.1:6517-6727 GCA_029210225.1 Planctomycetota bacterium | reverse complement strand
TCGAGGCTTTATCGAGCGCCCAGAAGCTGGAATTATCCTTATGTCGTTTTGGAGCCGCATCCCTTCCGATCCTCACGTTGCAGAGATCAACGCACGGCTTCACCGGTCCTGGCGCTTCTTCGCGGGTGAGCTCGTCAAGCAAGCTCAAGATAGAGGTGAGTTCCGGGAGACCGAGGTCGAGCCCATCGCGGCGAACGGTGTCGCGATCGT
>JARGOJ010000497.1:0-6459 GCA_029210225.1 Planctomycetota bacterium | reverse complement strand
GCCCGGCGCTTTCGACGTTCAACGGGCTGCAACCGCTGCCTGCAAAGCCATGCTCGCGTGGCTTGGAAGCCCTTCTGTCTGAAGGCTTCTACCTAGCTAGAAGCTCGGCGATGATGGCATCCGCCAATTTATCCAAGCTCGAATGAATGGTCATCCCTGGGCGAGCAAGCTCACATTGCACCTCGACATCAAAACGACGCTGATAGTAGGGGTCCGTCCCGACAATCACAGCTTTCTCCGAGGCAATCCAGCGCCCTAACTCGAACAATGTGATCGGACAAAGCGTCTCCTTAGGGAACCAAAATTGGATTAAATCCGCGTTCTTCAACGCTTCAAACTCCCATTCGATTTGTTCTCGCGCCGCTTGGCTCTCGTTTGCAGGGAAGGCATCCCTTCGTGGGTTGAGGATGGTCCAAGACGCGTCGCTCTCTAAACTTTGTTCACGAAGCCTCGTCAAAATGATGTCGTGCCACCGAGGACAGTTGGAAATCCCTCCGGCAAGAAAAACTGAGGGCGCGTCATAGTTCGCTTTTTCTGGGGCGTAGATTACATTCATGGGCATTTGAGGACGGCCTTTCGACAGGGATATGAGAAGTTCTAAAAATAGGAAAGGCGCGAGGCGCTATAACTTTCATAAGGAGTACAATGTGGGAACTCCTTTGTTGCTATCAATGAAGGTCATACAATGGAACAATTCACGACTCCATTTCAAGCAGTCGGAGCGTAGGTCACCTCGCTCCTTCGAACACAGAACAGAATCATGAGCGGTGACTTAGGACTCCTGGAAGACGAAACAGACTACTATCTGGGCCCTGTTTTGGGTCGCGGAGTCTCGGGCTATGTCTACGAAGGATTCCGAAGGGCCGACGGCCTAGATGTCGTCATTAAGGTCCTCACCAAAAAACTAACGCGCCACGAAGAGGTCCTCAACCACATCAAAGAGGACGTCGCTTGCGCGGCCTTCGCTAATATCCGCCACAAGCACGTCGCACGAACGCTCGGAATGGTGCAAATCGACGGTCGCGATGCGATCGTCATTCAGATGGCCCCCGGGCGACCTCTATCAGACATCCTCGAAGAACACGGCGCGATCACCGACCGCCGTGCTCTGAAACTCGCGATTCAAATTGTCGAGGGCTTGCTCGCGGCCTTTCGCAAGGGCCTCCACCATGGAGATTTACGTCCTAACAAGCTCTTCGTTGATACTCGCGGGCGACTTTGGATCACCGACTTCGGCCTCGCCTATGGCTCATGCGTCGCCGGTCGTTTTAAGAAATACGCCGACATCCCCTTCGGGCATCCCGAGTATCTCGCTCCCGAAGTGATTCAAGATGGTCTGACCATCCCCAATCAGCAAACCGACCTTTACGCTCTCGGAGTCACTCTCTACGAGCTTGTTTGTGGAACCGTCCCATTCCGTGGTCTCTCCCAAAAAGACACTCTAAGGCAGCACCTCGAAGAGAAGATGCCTCCTCCCCCCCCGGGAGTTGAGGTTAGCTCCGCTATGGCCGATTTGATTTTGGCCCTCACTAGCAAGAACCCTGAGAGCCGCATGAAGAACCTCGTTGAGTGCCTTCGTATGACCAAGGGGACGCTCACGGGCAAGGACCCTATGGACGTCAGCATGTCAAACGACGACTGGATGGAAGCGTCGGGGCGCTATGCGATTGGAGCGGCAGGGTGGAATGCGTCGAAGATTGGCGAGGATAATGGTAGCCGGGAGGCGTCTCAGGAAGAGGCTCCAGAGGTGCTCTTCCCGCCCGGCGAGTTCATGTCGGGGACTGGATTCTTTAAGCCCCATCTATCAAACATTGCGGTCCTCGATCCCTTTGATGCCGCACGCCGTGGAAGCTTTAGCAAGCGCGTCGTGGGTGGCTTTAAGAAGCGCGCATCCGAGGTCAATATCAGCGGGAAGGACATCCTCTTCACGCTTTCTGTCTTGCTCAATGTCGTCTTGCTTTGGGTGCTCTTCTCCTACGGCTTAGCGCCAAAGCGAGACAAAGTCGAAGTGGATCCCTGGGATGTCCCGGTGAAGTCCGACAAGGGACGCTCGAAGACAGCTAAGGACGACTCGAAATCACCAAAGAAGCCAATCAAAGCTCCCATCCTCGGGAATGAGCCCCTCAATGATGACGAGCGCCTCAGAGACAAGATAACCGCGTCTCTCAAGGCGGACGACACCCTTAAACAATACGACCCAAAGGTGGTCCTCGTTTTTCGAAGTAAGATCTGGTTCAATTTGTCGCGATTGCCAACCGTCACCGGAGACGTCGACTCTGAGAAAATGAAGAGCGTCGCAGGGAAGCGGAAGAGCCTCGTCGTCCGCGCTCGACAGCTCATCACGAAGCAGGTGCCAAAGAACCGTGGTATCTATTTCCCGGCTCTCTCTGACAACTCTGTGGCCCAAACGTTCACCCACAGGCACGCGTTGTTTATCGCCATGCGAGCGCTTTATTTTGAGCAAAGAGGAGACAGGCAGGCAGCGGCGCGGGCGGCGATTGACCTCCAGCGCTTGGCGAATCAAGTGCGTGAATCTGAGGATGCGTATCGCCTCGCGGTTGGATACGCCGCCATGGATCGTGCAGAAGACGCCTTAACTTGGTTGAGTACAGCCTTTGAGCAGGGCTTTAAAGACTCCGAAGCTCTCTCTAAAGAACCTTTTCTGGCAGGTCTTCGAAACAACGGTCGTTTTTGGCAGCTCCTCGAAGAATTCCAGATCACAGGCGTGCGAAAGAGCAACTAGGCTTGTAAGCGACTAGGCTTGTAAGCGACTAGGCTTGTAAGCGACTAGCCTCCAAAGAGGTCGTCGAGTAGACCCTTCTTCTTCTTGGGTTTCTTCTCAGTTTCTTTCTTTGGCGTCTTTTTCTTTCCAGTGCCAAACATGCCGTCAAAGACGCTGCCAGCTCCTTTTTGGACGCCGTCGAGAATGTCATTCGCGGTGCCCTTGGTGCCTTTGCCTCCAGTAATCTTGTTGATGACATCTTTTGATCCAGGTCCGGTCACGCCATGGCGACCAAGCTCTTTCTCCATGCGCTTATCAAAGCGGTTGAGTTCTTTGTTGACCTTGACGTCGGCCTTATCGACGGCTTTGTCTGCCTCGGCGCGGCCCTTCGCGAGGGCATATTGCTTACTGAGGCTTGTGATAGTTGTACCGAAGTCGATACTTGGGTTGTCAATCGATCCGTAGAGTCTGATGTCGTTCAACTCAAGGTTCTTCACCGTGTTTAACTCTCGGCTCAATTTCTTTGCTTCCACACCGAGGATTCGCGTCTTCTTACTGGGATTCCTGACACGGCATTGGATATTCTTGAGCGCGATTCTTGGATTCGCTTCGATCATGTCCTCTTTGATGACGAAGGTGACTCCGAGGTTCGCTCGTGTGCTTCCAAAGAAGATGAGCGGCATAGACTTCTCGATATATGCGTCGAGCCATTCAACCGGGATTTCGCTGACGTTGAGATCGATAGTTGTGATGTTCGTCTTGATATCATGAACCAAGGTGATTTTGATTTTTGAATTGGGCGCTTCCCCAGGCTTCTTCACATGTCCAATGCGGGCTGTGAGGACCATCCCAAAGGGGGCATCGATGAGACCCGGATCGGTTGTGATGTTGTCCATTTCAAGGTGAGCGTTGTTGAGCTGTAATTCATCGGCGCCGGAAACTCGGTCTTCGAAGGATACGGTGAGGCCGTCGATAATCAGGCGCTGGAGCCAAAACCCAGGTTGCTTACGGAGATAGCTGGCCTTGCCCATGAGCGCACGATCTTCGGGGGAGAGCTTGTCTAATTCGTCGCTAGGCTCCGGTTCAGCGTTTGGCTCTTCCTTGCCATATTCGTCGAGCTTCTTGATTCGCTCTGTAAGCTCTTCGAGAAGTTGGCCCATGGCGTCTTGGGCGGCCTTTACGAGACGTTCTCGGTCGTTTGGGTCCCGAATCCAACGGAACTCAGGATTAGTGAATCGAGCTTCCTCAATGACGACAGAGCCCTTGAGGAGGTCGCCCATGTTGAAGTCGAGGTCGGCGCTGTCGAGGTTGACGAAGTCTTCGTCGTTGCGCTTCGCTGAAAAGCCGTCGTAGTGGACGTTGCCGCCCATGAGTGAGAGTTTCGTTTTGCTGAGTATGATGTTGACCTTGAGGTTGTCCCGACCAGCCTGAGTTGTGTAGTGGGCAACAATGGGGCCGCCATAGAAGGTCTCGGCAATGAACAGGGCGATCATGAAGGGTATGAAGAGTCGCCAGTAAACAAGCCCTGGGTTCTTCATGGGCTTGCCCTCAACGACAACCGCTTCGTCCCCTGGAGTCGGAGCTTTTCCGCCTTCGATAGCTTCAGCGCTTGTGTCGATTGGCCGGACCCCGAAGAAGAGCAATTTTACAAACCAGCCGACCCAGCCTGAGGCGAGGGGACCGACAAGAGGCAATTTATCGGCCTTGGGGAGCAGGTCGACGCGGATCTTCTTCGCCAAAATCATGCAAGGACCAAAGCAAAGGATCGAGCCGATGAGGGCCCAAAGAAAGCCCCCCATGGCGATGTATCTCTCAAGAAAGAGGAGTCGTATCCCTGGAGTGTCCAAGACGCTTTGCCAGAAGCCAACAAGCGACTCGGTTTCGAGGGCTGCACGTCCCGTCTTTGCGACCCATTGCCAGGGGCCCAGAGCGACGAAGGCCTTCGACAATCCGGCCGAGATCAACATGAAGCCGTAACTTTGACGAGTGAACAGGAGTAAGCACAGAAGAATGACAGTCACGAACTCGTCGCTTCCCTGAGGCATGAAGCCAAAGAAGAGGCCTAGGCAGAAGCCATAAGTCACGAGCAGAGGAGAGAGTTCTCCTCCAAAGACGCCAAAGAATTTTTTCAAGTATTTCGTCATGCTAAGTCCACCTGTTATGCGCTATCCCAGCAATCGTACTTGTGCTTGCCACATGGTCAAGGCGTGGAGTTCATTAGAATGTTGAGAAGGTGGCGGATATCCGCTTTGTTGGCATCGTACCAGGAATTTCTGAAGCCCCGCTGACGCCCGCCGAGCGGGAAGGTATACTGCGCCGCCTTACTCGCAGTTTGGTCAAGGAACGGCCGCAGATAGTTTCAGTACAAGTAAAGGAAAGGTTCGTTATGTCGAACGAAAATGTGGCCGACGCAGTGCCCCCCATCATTCCAAGAGATTTTCTTTTTGGAAATCCAGAGCGCGCCAATCCTCAAATTTCTCCCAATGGGGCAAAATTTTCCTTTGTCGCGCCCGATTCAGACGACGTTCTCCAGGTTTGGGTCATCAACGATGGCGACGAATTGGAAACGGCCAAACGACAAGAAACGAGGCATCCGCAGCTATACCTGGTCGGAAAACAGTCAGTACGTCCTCTATGTTCAAGATAGCGATGGCGACGAAAACTGGCACGTCTTCTCTGTCGACCTAGAGCAAGATCTGACCCGAGACCTCACGCCTTTCTTAGGCTGCCAAGCCTCTATTCTAGCGACTCACAAGGATCACCCCAACGAGCTGCTGGTCTCCGCGAATATTCGTGATCGGACCCTTCACGAAGTTTACCGTGTCAATTTGGAGACGGGGGCGCTGGTCCTCGATACAGCAAACCCAGGGGGCATTGTTGGCTGGCTCCCCGACGCTGATTTCCAAGTGCGTGGTGGACAGCGTGCGACGGACGACGGGGGCTTTGACATCCTTGTCCGAGAGACCATCGAATCTGATTGGCGCTCATTGCTCAAAGTAAGCCAAGAGGACGCTGGCACCGGAATGGAAGCCTTCTCGAAAGATGGGAAAGATCTCTTCCTTGTGTCCTGTGTTGGAGCCAATACTCTGCGTCTAGTTCGCAAGAACATTGAATCGGGCGAGGAAAGCATCGTCGCTGCCTTCGATGATTCAGACGTTCAAGACACCCTCTATGATCGGGAGAGTAAAGAACCCATCATGGTCACCTATGGTCGTGGACGCTTAGAGTGGAAGCCTCTCTGCGACAAGCTGGCAGCCCATTGGAAGCTGGTGCAAGCTTTGCATGACGGTGAGCCGCACATTGTTTCTCGCTCCCGTGATGACAATACTTGGTTGATCGCTGTCACAACCGATAGCGGACCTGTCCCCTACTATCGCTTCGATCGCAAGGCTGGGAAGGGAACCTTCCTCTTTACAAGCCGTCCAAAGCTAGAAGGTTTAACCCTCTCTAAAATGGAGGCGATTGAAATTCAGTCACGGGACGGCTTGTCTCTGCCTAGCTATTTAACGCTTCCGGCCGGTCTCGAAGCCAAGAAGCTCCCTCTCATACTCAATGTTCACGGGGGGCCGTGGGTGCGAGACCACTGGGGCTACAACCCTGAGGCTCAATGGATGGCCAACCGTGGTTACGCGGTGCTCCAAGTCAACTATCGAGGCTCAACCGGCTTTGGCAAAGACTTTGTCAACGCCGCAAACCGCGAGTGGGCTGCGAAGATGCACGACGATTTGCTCGACGCC
>JARGOJ010000496.1 GCA_029210225.1 Planctomycetota bacterium | reverse complement strand
GACACAACGATGAAGGGAATCCCAATAGGCTTGCCCTTCCAGGGAGAACCAAAATCGGGGTGCAGTGTCTTATCCAATCCCATAGATGCTATGTAATCTTTTGAATTGGGATGCACCTTGAACTTAGAAATATCCTGATTCCAAAAATTGTCCGCGGGAAAAACTTTGAGGGCGCCATACTTTGTCTTCAAAATAGGCGCACGTTTTTTCTTCTTAGCGAAGGCAAGGGTCGACAAGCCCAATAAAACAGTGAGACTCAATAAGAATAGAATTGACCTGCGCATAGTGCTGTCTCATTTCAATCTTCGTCTACCATATAGACTTCGTCCTCGTTGATATTCTTCAAGAAGTCATCAAGCTCATCGTCGGGAATGAGATCCAATTCCTTCGATGACGGCATATCCGCTTCAGAGTCCGCATCCACCAAGGACTGCATGTTCAAGAACGCGCCATCATTGCCCATACTCGCGAAGGGATTCTTGGCCGAGGTAAATTGTTCGAAGGACACCGCATCCGCTTTAGGCTTCGTGGTCTCCGGTGCCTCAAAGCTCTTTGGCGCTGGCGCGGCCTCTTCAGGCTCCATCAGGGCGTCTAAATCTAAGGGCAAGTTCAGCAGTCCATCGTCGGACTCTTCACTATCTAACTCGGGGAGGTCGGCCAACTCGTCAAGCTCTTCGTCGGAGACAGTCCCCGCGTCCTCCGAAGACTCCTCTTCATGATCTTCGGTGGGCAGGTCAAAGTTGAGCCCCGCCAGCTCGTCGTCGTCCTCTTCCCCTAGGTCTAAATCCCCAGTCATATCTTCCAGCGCTGCGTCCTCGGGAACTAGATCCTCAGAAGCAAAATCTTCGGAGGCGAGATCGTCAGAGGCGAGATCGTCAGAGGCGAGATCATCTGGCGCTAAGGTTTCCAGTCCTGAGGATACAAGCGCCGAAAGCTCAGGATCCGAGGCGATGCTGTCGGGCATTTTCAGATTCCCCAATGGCGCATCGTCCTCATCCGGCTCCTCTTCTCCTGCAGAAGAATCGAGCTCCGGTTCGTCCGCGATCTCTTCTGGGGCCGCCAGGTCTTCGACTTCCAACTCTCCCATCATGACGTAGAGGTCTTCTTCGTCGGCCTGAGACAACTTCAGACACGCTTCATAGTTATTCTGAGTTCGGACATCGTCGGGCTTAATCGCCAGCCCTCGCTTAAACCAATCCGCCGCCATTTCGTAATTCTGGGTGACATAGCAAACATAACCAAGACGAACCAAAGCCCGGAATGACTTTGGGTCAATCTCTAAGCACTTGCCGTATTCCTCGGTCGCAGCATCGTAATCCTCCGCGGCCGCCAAGCGGAAGCCGAGAACAATGTGAACGCGAATTAAATAGGCCCGAGCCTCTGTGTGTTTTTCATCAATCTCAATCGCTTCTCGAAGAGGTTCGATCGCGTCTTTGAACTTCTTATGATTGAAATAAAGCGCTCCTAAATTGACCAGGCCGCTCACGTGACCCTCAGAGTTCAGGATGTTCAGCGACAGCGCTTCTTTATAGGCTGCCTCCGCCCGTTTAAGCTTCTTTTTTGCAACTGTATTGGCAATGTGAAGCAGGGTCAGCGCGAGGTCTCTCCGGGTCACATTATGGTCTTCATTAATCTCTAAGGCATCTCGAAAAGCATCCGCCGCGTCGCCATATCGCTCGGTCTGGAAATAGACAATGCCGAAGCCTCGCTCAACATCGAATGAGCGTTGATTGAGACGTTTATAATTCTGTCGCGCCAGCTTTAACAGCTTCTCCGCCGACTTGTAGTTCTTCTCTTTAATGAACTGATTGGCATACTGTCGCGATGTTTCAGCGAGGCGCTTGAGAGCATCCTGATCCTGCGGCAATAAGTCTCTTAGTTCTTTAAATCGAGTGTAGGCGTCTTTGAAGCGCTTTCGATGGAGATAAAACTCCCCTAATTGCATAAGTCCGGCGGTAAAATTATCACTGCATTCAATCGCTTGAATAAAATGAAACTCCGCCATATCGTCGTCCTTCTCGACGGCGTAAGACTGAGCATAGAACATATGAGAGTTCGCGAGGTTAACCCGGGCCTGCTCCCAACCCGGCTCCATATCGAGAATCGCAGTAAAGCGACCGATCGCGTCTTCAAAACACTTCGCCTTGAACTCTTTAACCCCGGCCTTAAAGAGTGAGTTCAAAAGGTTCTTGCGACAATTCTCATCTTCAGGGTTGTCCCTGAGCGCTTCTTTAAAGCAAAGAATCGCTCGGCTGAAGTCCTTCTTTTGAAAGGCGCGGACCCCGTCCTCGAAGAGGTTCTCGGAGATGACCGAGGAGTCGGAGAGGCCGAGGGGCTGATCGGAAGAGTCAACAGCATCAGAAGAGTCTTCAAAATCGGAAGAATCTGAGGATTCGAGAGGTCTCATAGCTTTTTCTTACTCACAGCGTTGGCCGTAGGTCGTCAAGACTAGCCAACACCACCGCCCGGCCCCGCCCTAGTGAGGAGACCATTCGATAGAGTTGACACGCCGCTTCAGTCTATAGCAAGACGCTCCGAAATGGAACCTATCCCTTCTCCCTAAGCCCATCCTTCCTCGCTCCCCCTTCTCACCGTCTTTGCCTCACAGGTATCCCCAATCCTCTGGCGATGTTCCCCGGCAACGGATAGGGCTTCTCTCGATAAAGAAGCTTTGAGACACTCGACCGCTTACCCCGCTTGATAAGCTCTCGGATCTTCCGTACCCGAGGCGTAAAGTCTTCGATACGAAGTATCCAATTCTGAGCATAGTCCTCGATCACATGGCGACTGAGCCCCACCTGAATGCTGTAGTGGGGGCGAGCTTGGCCCCGCAAATCCCGCTCAGTGTCCCATTGAATATGAACCTTGGCGCTTTCAAATTGTCGGCGCCAGTCCTCCGCGCTCCCATAAACTCCGGGATGGGGATCGGTCAGCACCCCCATAGCCAGCGCCCTCTCCCAAGCGCTCCGAGAGATGTGAACCGCGAGTATCTTCGTTTGTTGGTCCTTCTGACCCCATCGGCTGCGATGCATGAGCCAAGCAAAGGACGGCTTGATCCAAGTCATCCTGCGAAAAGAGAACGGCTCTACAAAAGCCTGCGCTCTGAGCGCCGGGGCCGCGATCTTATCGGAGAACGCCTGCCAAAGCACCAGGCTCTCTTTGTCGTAACTCGCCCTTATCTCATAAGTCTCAGACATTCTGGGTCCTCACTTTCACAAAGAATTCTCAGTGTCTAGACTTGCCAAAAAGCTCTGACTGTCGCGTCCATTATTCCTTGAGCGCTCGCAATCCAATATGATCGTTCGACGCCGAGAAATGACGGGCGCCGTATTCCTTCACCGTCTTTATAAGGGAATCGTTCACGAGACGGCGATACCCTGCGACCGCGTCAATATTTTGATCCTCAATCATCGACCTCGCGACCTCATCCTCAATACCTTGGGCTATTAGAAAGAGCCACAGCGCCGTGGCCGAACGATTCTGCCCGGCCACGCAATGAACATAGACCTTCCGAGATTCCTCAACCACCATTCGATTGAGCACCTGCACCATCTCGATCGCCTTCTCTTCAGGAAAGAGCACGTGATCCTTGGTCGGAATCCACGCCATCTCAAGAAAGCCAAAGTCCTCACCCCGAACTTGATTGGGAACATTGCACACATTCACGATGTGAGTGATCCCAAAGCGTTGCAGATATGTCGCCTTCTTTGCATCGACGAAGTTCCCTTGGCAAATCCTCTCAGTCACCCAAAATGCCCGGTTCATCATCGCGCCAAATTTATCGTCCAAAATCTTAGCTTCTTTCCCATGACGCCCGTGAAAGCGAAACAAAAAGCGGCGTCAAGTCCGCAATCATTGAGATACAGGGACATTCCACGAGATCATACTTTCAATTCTTTGGGAAGCATGGATACTTGTCCAGGAATTTCATTCGCTCTGGCACAGGACCCGTCAAAACTATGACCCACGAAGATTGGTATGCCAGCGGCCACATCCTCAAACTCGCCAGGCAACAAGTCTTTGTCCGTCGGGAGGGCGCTGGAAATCCCCTCTTTTGCCTCCACGGCTTCCCAACATCGTCTTGGGACTTTGAAGCAATCTGGACTGAACTCAGCGCCCAATTTGACGTCTTCGCATCAGATCTCATTGGCCTCGGGCGTTCAGCAAAGCCTAAAGCCCCCATTTCAGTCAAAGATCAAGCCGACGTCATTGAAGCCCTCGCCCTTCATTTTAAAATCGAACAGGCTCATCTCTTGGCCCACGACCTTGGTGATACTGTCGCCCAAGAGCTACTCGCCAGACAACAAGAAGGCCGTGCCAAGCTTCAGTGGCAATCCTGCGTCTTTCTCAATGGCGGTCTCTTCCCCGAAACCCATCGCCCCCGCTTCATTCAAACTCTCCTCGCCTCCCCCCTCGGCCCCCTCGTTGCAACTCTGAGCAGCAAACGGACCTTTCGCAAGAACATGGTCCGCATCTTTAGTTCCAAGTATCCTCCGAGCGACGATTTTATAAACAGCTCATGGGAACTGTTGATTGAAAACAATGGCCGCCAAATGCTCCCGCGATTGATTCGCTACATGAATGAGCGCCGAATCGAACGAACTCGTTGGGTGAAAGCCCTCACAGACTCCAAAATTCCGTTAAGATTTATCAACGGAGTTCAAGACCCGGTCTCAGGGCGTCACGCCGCGCAACGATATCGAGAGCTGCTTCCCAATGCCGACGTCGTCTTATTGGAAGACGCCGGCCACTATCCCCACGTTGAGCAACCACAAGCCGTCTTAAATGCCTTCTATGAATTTCATGAGCGGCACTTCAATCAACCAAAAGGCAAGCCCCCCACTTATCTGTAATCATGGATCAACGGCAATGAGAGAAGCTTCATGAACTCCACACGAATCATTCAAAACTACTGGCCCCTGGCCTGTCTCAAGAATGAGTTAGCACTGAACAATCTCCAAATCGGCTCCGAGCTTGGGGTCTTGAACAGTCCTTGCTTCGCCATTGTCGAAGAAGATGGCTCCTGCAAAGTCGCTTACCACACCCCCATTCTGCAATGCTTTGACCTCCTTCACAGCGAAGCGCTGAAGCTCCCGGCCAATCGCACCTGGCCCCGATTGTTTGCCGCTCACGCCATGCTTCTAGCAATGTCCGATAGGCTCTTTGGACCCGTGACATCTGTTCAATCCCTCCCCACCCTGACTCCTGAAAATGGGCAATTATTCACTCAATTTACTGCGGCCGAGCAGTGGCCTATGGACAATAAAACACTCCGCCTATTTACGGTCACGCTCTGCTGCGAGTTCATTTTCGGAATTAAAATTGTCACCCTCAATGATGACGACGCGAAGCTTCACTTCCTCCGCTCCCTACTTCCAATGCTCCCCATTAGAGAAGAGGGCTTCCCTGAGCGAGATTCGTTCTTGAGCTTCTTTACCAAGCTTCGCAGTGAAATTCAAGGCGACTCCTACGCCCTCGACCTCGCCTTTATCGATCTTCGAGGGCAATTGGAAGCTTTCCTCTATGACAGCCGCGGCGGTTCTCTTCAGGGTGGCCGAATCATTGAGGTTGTCCTCAAAGACAAACCGCGAGTCGTCAGCGCTCTTAAACGTATCAATGAATGGTTCACAAGTAGAAGTCAGCCCATAAGTCAGGACGCTGAAGACGACGACGCAGGCTTTGTCAGTCAGATATCCAGCCCTGCAGAGCTTGACAAACCGGCTCTCGATCTTGACGACGAAGCCTCCGCCAGCCTAATGGAGTCGTGGTTCGGGCAGAACAGCGAACGCCGGGAAATCTCTAAGCACATTGGCCCCTACATGATCCTCAAGAAGCTCGGCGTTGGGGGAATGGGCTCGGTCTATCTTGGTCAGGCCATCGATGGTCAACAAGTGGCCGTCAAGCTTATGAACGCTCACTTAAAAGACAGTGTCAGTGATATGATGCGCTTTGGTCGAGAAGTCGAGATCGCCCTCTCTCTCAAGCATCCTCATATTGTCGAGGCCCTCGACCACGGAGTTTCCGAAGGGCAGGCATACCTAACTTTGGAACACATGGCAGGAGGCAGTCTTGAGGATCGCATAACTGGAGGCAAGACCCTCGAAGAAGACAAGCTCTGGGCCGTTGTTCTTCAAATAGCGTCGGCCCTGGATTACGCCTGGAACCTCCCCAAGCAATACATGCACCGAGATATTAAAGCCGACAACATCCTCTTTGATAGTCACGACCGCGCAAAGCTCGCCGACTTTGGCCTCGCGGCAGGAGTGGCCCCAGACGCCACCCGCTTCACCAATCCGGGAATGACAGTGGGAACCCCACTCTATATGTCTCCCGAGCAGGTCCTCGACTCAAGCAACGTCGACACTCGCGCCGACCTCTGGTCTCTGGGGGTCCTCGCCTTCCGTTGCCTCACTGGAGCCTATCCATTCTCCACCGGAGAAACCGTCGGGCTCTACGTCGAAATCTGCACCGCCGAGCCAGCGGATTGCGAAGAGCGCCTCTCTCCCCTCAATGAAAGTTCACGCTCTCTCATCCTCCGTCTCCTCAACAAAGACCCTAATGATCGCTTCCAGACTGCTCGTGATCTCATCGACGCCATGAATGAGCAGATGCCTCAAGTCGAGACGAGCACCGACTTATCGGAGAGCAACCCGAGACAAAAGAAAGAAAGCACTGGAATACTCCCGGGCGCAGAGTTAAAGGGCTACACAATTGAACGAGAGCTCGGCCGG
>JARGOJ010000495.1 GCA_029210225.1 Planctomycetota bacterium | reverse complement strand
GGGCTCCCTCGCACCTGAAGAGGCAGGAGAAGCAAAGGCAGAAGCGCAAAGATCAGATGTCCTCGACCGATTCTATGAGCGACATAGTGGCAATAAAAGTATCCGAGGAGAAGCAGCAGCTGGAACAACATAAGGCAGGTTGTCCAAACGTGGAAACTCCCTCCGTGGAGAGGAAGCAACAATCGGCCAACCAAAGGCTCTAGTGTGAAGAGAAGCAGAGCACCGAGAAAGGTAAAGCCCTGTAAAATATGAAAAGATCTCGAACCCATGTGTGTCCAATTCCGAGCTTGACCCGTCGACGAATATTCTCGCTCGATTTTACCCGATTCTAAATCTTTATGAATCGGTATCTTCAACAGCTTGAGGAACGTCGAGTCAGGGGTGAGACCGGCTCAAGCAATGTCAAACTCGAAGAGAACAAGCTGTTTCGAACAAGAATTTTTGCCCGCAAAACTCTCTCCTTTCCCAGACTCTATCTTGTTGGAAGGGCTGATTTTATTGTAAAAGAAGGCGCCCTAAACAAAAAAATGGCGCTAGGGCCTTGAAACTTGCCGTGGAAAAATAAAATAGAGATTTTGCGAATCAGTAGGCAAGTTTTAGTTCAACCAAGAGAGGCTGAGTAATAGAGATGTCAACGGAAGCGAACGAAGTAAAAAGTCGAATAGAAGAGCAGAGCGCTCTTTTAGAGACTCTGTTCAAGGCCGTCGAGACAATTGTCGTGGGCCAAAAATTTATGATCGAGCGACTTGTCATTGGTCTCCTCACCGGGGGTCACGTTCTCCTAGAAGGTGTGCCTGGGCTCGCGAAAACGCTCACGATAAATACTCTTGCCAAGGCAATTGCCGCGGACTTTCAGCGCATACAATTCACCCCTGACTTACTTCCGTCGGATCTTATTGGAACGCTCATCTACAATCCGAAAGAAGGCGGATTTTCTGTCAAGAAAGGCCCGATCTTCGCGCAGTTAATCCTCGCCGACGAAATCAACCGCGCTCCCGCCAAGGTACAAAGCGCTTTGCTCGAAGTCATGCAAGAGAAACAAGTGACATTAGGAGATGAAACACACAAACTAAAAGAGCCTTTCCTCGTTTTAGCGACGCAAAACCCTATTGAGCAAGAGGGCACCTACCCCCTCCCAGAAGCCCAAGTGGATCGCTTTATGATGAAGTTGAGAATTCACTATCCGAGCCGAAGCGACGAGCGAACCATCCTCGACCGAATGGGCTCCACCGCGCCGAAGCTCGACTTGGACGCTATCATTAAAGCCGAGCAAATCCTTGATGCCCGCAAGCTAATTGATGAAATTCGATTGGACGACTCTTTGAAAGACTATATCGTCGAGTTGATTCACGCGACTCGAAACGGAGACTCCCACAAAATGGAGTTGGCGCGCTTTATCGAATTTGGCGCCTCCCCCCGTGCGACCATCGCCCTCGCACTCGCTTCAAAAGCACACGCCTTCTTGCGAGGACGAGAATACGTGGTCACTGATGACGTGAAAACGATGGCGCGAGATGTCCTTCGACATCGCGTGATTCCGAGTTACGAAGCCGAGGCGGAAGGGATCGATTCCGATAAGCTCGTCTCCACAATCCTCAACCACGTTCCTGTGCCATGATTTCCAAAGACATCCTTGAACAAGCACGACGATTGGAAATCTACACGCGACGCAAAGTGAATCAGAACTTTGCAGGTCAGTACGAGAGCGCGTTTAAAGGTCGGGGGATCGAATTCGCAGAGATTCGGCAGTATCAACCAGGGGATGACATTCGTACGATCGACTGGAATGTCACAGCGCGCGCCGGTCAACCGTACGTGAAGACATTCATTGAAGAACGAGAACTAACAGTCTTACTTCTCGTTGATGGCAGCGCTTCTTCATTCTTTGGATGCAGCCAAAAGACAAAGCAACAATTAACCGCCGAGTTTTGCGCGGTCCTCGCGCTCACTGCAAGTCGCCAGCAGGACAAGGTCGGCTGCATGATATTCTCTGAAGACATAGAACGCTACCTGACTCCTTCCAAAGGTCGAGGACACTGCCTTCAGATCATTAGTCAATTGTTAAGTTATCAACCGGAAGCTAAGCGGACGAACCTCAATTTGGCTCTGGAAACCGTCACAAAAATCTTAAAGAAGCGCGCAATTGTCTTCGTGGTATCGGATTTCTTGGATTCTGGTTATGAACAAAGCCTAAAAATACTCGCCCAACGCCACGAAGTCGTTGCTGTTTCAGTGACAGACGAACGAGAAGAGTCGATACCAAACATTGGACTGGTCGAATTACAAGATTATGAAACAGATGAGATCGTCACTATAGACACCAGCTCAAAATCGGCGAGAGACCTCTATGCCAAGCGCGCAGCCCAGAGGAAGAGAGAGCTCCAACGGTCCTTCCGTAAAATGGGAATCGACTTACTCCCAATTCACACTCACCGTCCATTTATCATACCTCTAGCTCACTTCTTACAAAATCGACAGCGGAGAAGGTAGCGTCGTGATGAGACGACTCATAGACTCAACTATTTTGTTTCTGGCGGTGATGCTCAGTGCTCAGACACCTGCTTCAGCAGAGAGCCTCAGCAGGACATTGCGGGCAGCAGGAGTTGAGATAGAACTGACCGCATCAACGTCAACACTATCGACATCAGAATCGTTAGAACTTCAGATTTCGATTGAGTTGGACCAGGGCAGCATACTTGTTGAGGAAATCGATCTTCAATCTCTTGAAGATTGGTTTCTATTACGAGACGATTTTCAACGTCCGATGCTGACGAAGCGTGGAGGAAAGCGCTGGCTCCGATCGCTCACCTTGGCTCCAGTTAAAACCGGTAAGGCTAGCCTGAAAGGACTCGTTTTCACAGTGCGTTCTCCAGGACAGTATGATTCCATTCAGCTTGAGGCCACTGATTTTTTCATCACAGTCAAGAGCCTGCTCCCCGCCGATCACAAGCTAGACAAAATCAGAGACATTCGTGAACTGACACCGGAATCTCACCCTGAGGAAGAGTCTCCCGCATTCAATTGGCTCTTCTTAACAGGGCTCGTAATCGGCATCGTCGCAATAATTGGAGCCACCAAGTTTCGATCCCGTGGGAAATCGCAAAGCGCCTCAGAGGCCTTGCGTCCTCGCGAAATCTCATCATTGAAACATCGGTCAGCGACAATGGGCCGTGCCGATGCCTACCGTGAGTTGATGTCCCTAGTCCAAGCCATCATCGCAAATGGTCAATCTCAGTCTGCCTTAAGTTTAAGTCGAGCCGAACTTAGCGCAATACTATCTTCCTCTAGCTTAAGCCAGAGTCTCCAAAGTGAATTAGACGGGTTTCTCAGCGAATATGAAAGAGTGATGTTCTCTGGACAGATAAATATGGCCTCTATTGACTCACTGAAGCTGAGCAAATTCATACTGGCTGTTGAAAAACTGGCAGAAGCGCGGGAGGTGAAATGACCTTCGAGAATCCAGAGGCCTTCTTCCTCCTTCTCCTCATCCCACTATATTGGGTGCTTCAAAGACGGCGAAGACGAAGTCTAAGTCAGTTTTCTTCCGTTCAGTTATTGGCCGAGTGGCCCATTACATTCCGGCAGCGAATGTTAAAACTCCGTCCTTGCGTTCGCTGCGTAGTCATTTTTTTAATCGTCGTCGGTCTCGCCAGACCCCGTGAAATTATTGACACTCACTACGAATCCGACGAGGGCATCGCCATCGAATTCGTGATTGATCGATCAAGCAGTATGGCGGAGACCTTACTCTTTGACGGGGTCAAGCGCCAACGCTTGGAGGTCGTCAAAAGCGTTCTCCAACGATTTATCCTCGGCGACGGTGATCAGCTGAAGGGCAGGCCGCACGATTTACTGGGGATCGTCTCCTTTGCCCGGTACGGCGACACGATATGCCCGCTCGCTCGCAATGTGAAAGCTGTCGCGAGCCTCGTTGAGAGTCTGCAACTCGCTTCCGCTCGGGCCGAAGACGGCACCGCCATCGGGGATGCCCTTCTGCTGGCCTCTTCAAGGCTCCATCAGGCAGAGGTCGAACTCCAAAAACAAAGAGAGACGAATGCAGGAGATGTGCTTGAGTTGAAAAGTAAGGTCATCATCTTGTTAACTGACGGAAGTAACAACGCCGGAAACAAGTCGCCAGAAGACGCTGCGCAGCAGGCAAAAGAATGGGGCATTAAGATCTATGCTATCGGACTTGCGAACGGAAGACAGAGCGTCTGGGGTCCAAACATTGATGAAGATTTGTTGGCGAGCCTCTCCCAGAGTACGGGCGGAGCCTATTTCTCTGTGTCCAACGCCACCCAGCTAGAGCAAGTTTACAAGACCATTGACCAATTGGAGACTTCCACCGTGGAGAGCCCGGAATACATCAAGGGCCAAGAGACCTTTCAAATTTGGGTCTTATTGGCAGCGCTGTTGATGATCGTGGACCAATGTTTGGCCGCGAGTTGGCTGAGGACAAATCCATGATTTTTCAATCTTTAGAGTGGGCCCATCTATTTTGGATTCTGCCACTCTTCCTAATTTTCATTGTCTTTCACGATCGACGTCGCGAACGCCTCATGTCCTCATTCTCCGGTGGCCGGGGCATTCTTCGAAGACTGAATCTCCGCCGATTAGCCCGTGCGCTTTGCTTCTTCTCATTGTCAGCAATGATCTTGGCCCTCATGCAGCCAGCTTGGAACCCTACACCGACAAAGGTCGAACGTCGCGGTCGAGACATTGTTTTTCTCCTCGACGTATCACGGAGCATGCTTGCCGAAGACATTGCCCCCAATAGATTAGAGCGTGCGAAAATTGCCATTAAGGACGTGATCGATCGCTTCGACAGTCATCGCGTTGGACTTGTTGTTTTTGCGGGGGGAACGGCGGTTAAGTGCCCGCTTACCTTCGATCATAACTTCTTTAGGCTTGCCCTCGATGATGCCCATCCCGAGTCGATAAGCAGAGGCGGATCGAACATTGGCGACGCGATACGGCGTGCGTCAAAAGAGGTTTTCCTTGGCGACGACAATCGCCGAGGACGTGACCTCATCTTAATTTCTGACGGCGCCGACCAGGAGAGCTTCCCGGTCGAGGCCGCTAAGCAGGCTAGAGAAAGAGGAATACGCATTATTTCTCTCGGTCTCGGAGACGATAAAGTCGGGCACCCGATTCCCGTCGAGCGCAACGGACAGAGGAGCTTTCTTGAGTACAATGGAGAGAGAGTTTTAAGCCAATTAGTACCGACAACACTGAAGGATGTCGCGAAGGCATCCAAGGGAGGTCACTATCTTCATGTCGCGACGGGACATATCAATCTCGATGAGGTTTATGACCGCTTGATTGAACAAGAAGAAGCGCAAGTTTTGGAGACGAAAGAGGTCCTTCAGTACAAGAGCCAGTTTCAGTTCTTTCTTATTCTGGCCTTGATTGGAGTCTTTGTTGAAGGAGTCATTCATGAACGCTAGCGCTCGGACACTGTTGATTCTATTGATAGGTCTAAGTTCGATCTGTGTTGCTGATGATGGTGAGCTTAGCTGGAATGAGGCCCAGTCTGACTATCAGGACAAGAAATGGAAAGAGGCCGCAGACAAGTTTGAGAGCTTGTCAAAGCGCGAAATTGATCATCCAGGGATTCAATACAATCTTGGTTGTGCTTACTTTCGTTTGAAAAAATACGAAGCCGCACGGGGAGCTTTTGAAAAGGCGCGAAAGCTGAATCCGTCGAAGAAACTGACACTAAAACTACTCTTCAATCTCGGGTGCGCAAACTTCGCCGAGAGTGAAATCTTGCTGAAGTCGAAACCAATCAAGAGCCTTGAGAGATTGAAATCGGCGATTGTCAATTTTCGTCAGGCAATAGCGATTGACTCGAAAGATCTCGACGCCATTCACAACTTGGAATGGTCGTTGAAGACCTATCAAAAGGCTTGGAAAGAGAGCCAAAAGGCGCGGGAGGAGAAGAAAGCTGAGGATGAGCGAAAGAAGCAGGCCAAGGACCTTGAAGACCTAAAGAAAGAACAAGAAAAACTGTCGAAAGAGAACCAAAGCGAAAAAAATGGCCTTGAGCAGGAAAAGCAGGCGAAAGAGAAACAAGAGAAGCTCTCACAGAAGACGAAGAATCAACTCAAAAAGATGCAGAAGCAGGCAGACCCTAAAAATGAAGGAGCCAAAGAGTCCCTAGAGCGCGCTCAGAGAGCACAGAAAGAAGCCGAGAAAGCCTTGAAAAAGGGCGACAAGAAAACGGCTGCACAGAAACAACGCGAAGCCTCAGACGCGCTCGCGGACGCTGCCAACAAACTGAGGGACGCCAACGCGAAGCAAAAACCAGGGGAGGCCAAAGAGGACGAATCAATGGCGAAAGAAGCCAAAGACGCACTGCAGCAAGAAAAGGCGAACAAGAAACGTCGGGCACAATTGCTTCGACAACTCAATCACCGAGGGCTCAAACCCGTGGAAAAGGATTGGTAGGACATTGTGAAAGGACGAAAAAAACTCGCGATTCCAATCAGCATTTTTGCATCTCTGCTGTTTAGTTCAGCGCTATGTTACGGACAGAACGTGAAGGTCTCACTCCGCGTTGAGAATCAAGAGGTTTACGTGGGGGAGACCTTCATTGCCCAGGTGATCGTAAGCGGCGCTAAAGCAGACTCTACGCCTGTTTTTAAAAGCAAGAAGTCAACCAAGATTGATTATGAAGGGATGAGAGACTATTCCCAAACCATGACCCGAGACATCAACGGCACAGTGACTCGGACAGT
>JARGOJ010000494.1:646-6751 GCA_029210225.1 Planctomycetota bacterium | reverse complement strand
GTGACATTGGCGATGCCGCCGATGTTTTGGAGCGCTAAATACTCATCTTCCTGACTAAACAAGATAAAGTCCACGTAGGGAACAAGGGGCGCCCCCGAGCCTCCGGCGGCGATGTCACGGGTGCGGAAATCGGACACAACCAAGCAGTCTGTGCGCTCGGCGATCACCGAGGACTCACCGAGCTGTAACGTTGATGGAACGCCACCTTGAGTTGGGTCAATGTGAAAAATAGTCTGCCCTGGAGAAGCAATGGCGTCGATGTCCGACATTCTCAATCCGGCTTTTTCGACGACTTTAATCGCGGCGTTCGCGAAGGCTTCTCCTAATACAAAATTCAATTCGCATAAGAAGCCTGCGTCTCCTTCAAAGGCATCATGGATTTGATCTTTGAGTCCTTGTTCAAAAGGCAAAGTGACAAAGTCGATCGTTTCGATTTTCGTGTCTGTGTAAGACCCTGAGATTTCAAGGAGGACCGCATCGATGCCGTCGACGGAGGTGCCGCTCATGAGGCCGACGATTTTGCGGGATGGTTTCTGGGCGACGTCAATCAATCGCTGTAGTTTTGATCCAATCATAGAATTAGAGAATCTCCCTTAATCGGCGCCCACAGGCTTCTAATTTCTGTCGTGTCTTTTCGAGGTCAAGCCCGAGCTTGGTGCTGGCGATCGCTAATTTGACGTCACCATCGCAGGCGTCGAGTAATTCAAAAGATCGCGCTTCGCTGACTTCTGCTAATCGCTGTATGAGTGACGCGGCTCGACCCCGAAGCTTATTGTTTGTTGGGCGAACCTCGACCATCAAATTCCCGTATATCCGCCCCATCTTCGCCATGGCTCCTGTAGAGATAGCGTTCAGGGCGCATTTGGCGGCGGTGGCGGCCTTCATGCGGGTCGAACCCGAGAGAACCTCAGGACCCGTCTCAAGCAAGATAACGAGGTCGACAAGAGCTTCATGTCCTGGTTGGCTGGTGACCAACAATGTCTTAATGCCTCGCTCCTTTGCATCAGTGAGAGCCGCTCTCGCAAAGGGGGCTCGGCCGCTAGCGCTTATTCCTATTAAGAGGTCTTTGCTGGTGAGATGGGCGACGGCCTCCCGACCCATATCCTCATTGTCTTCGGCGCCTTCTATCGCGGCGGTCATGGCGGCTGGGCCGCCGGCGAGGAGGGCTTGGACCATGGTGTGGGGGGTGTGGAAGGTGGGGGGGCATTCGGCGGCTTCGAGGACCGCGAGACGTCCGCTGGTGCCGGCTCCGATCAGATAGAGGGAGCCGCCGGCTTCGAGCGCCTGGGCGGCGAAGTCGATGCCCTGAGCGATTTGGTCGGTGGCTTTCTCGACGGCGCGAGCCACTTCGAAGTTTGCCTGGGCCATGACTTTTGCGAAGTCACGGCTGGAGAGAAGATCGAGGGATTTGGCGGCGGCGTGGTCGCCTTCGGTGACCCAATTCATGCGCGTCTCATTTTCCAAAAAGATTCTGTGTGCTTTGCCATTAAAGCTATCGGTTTCTGGGCGCCGATAATTCACAAGGAAAAGGATGCTTTCCTAGCCACGGCTCCCAACCCGGTGTTTTCTCGCTAACCTTTCGGAGGTTTCTCATGGCGACTACTAGCAGTAAAAAAATTCTGGTTCTCTCTTCCGACGCTCGCGCCTGTCATGCCGCGACGAGCGCGCTCTCTAAAAAGTACTCCGTCTACGCGACGCCCTGCGACCGCGATGACGTGACCCGCTACATATTTAAGATGAGCCCAGATGTCGTCCTGTGCGATCTCGAACTTCTCCGGGCGGTCGCGGCCTCAGCGCGTCTCGCGTCCTCGGGAGAAGGCCAAGAAAAACGCGTCGTTGATATCGACCCGGGGAACACCACCGTCGAGCTAAACTCTCCGAAGAGCGGTCCGCAAATTATCGCCTTTGTTCACACAGGGGAAGAAACTCGTATTCTTGAAGTCTTCGATCATGGGGCTGAAGATTACGTTCTGACTCCTATATTAGAAGAAGAGTTGAAGTCAAAAGTCGACATGCTCTTCGACGAAGACCCTGGCAATGTCACAACGCCTCCGACCTATCACACGAAGCCAGAAGATGTCCCGTCGCCCATTTTTAACACGCGCCAAAACACCGATAAATTTGCCTGTGACAATCAAGTCCCTGCCCCTATTCTTGCGCCGGTCGACGATCCAAAAGTGATTGTCGGCAACTATGAGCTAGGACCGATTGTTGGACAGGGTGGCTATGGAGTCGTCTATCGCGCTGTCGAGCGCAGCACCGGCCAGGTTGTGGCGTTGAAGATGCTGCCGAAAGAAGCCGGGCAGCAGCCCGAAGCTGTGGCGAGGTTCTTTAGAGAATCCGCGGCGATTGGCCGCCTCAATCATCCGAATATTGTGAAGTTCTTCGAGTCCGATTCTCATCAAGGGCGCTTCTATTTCACAATGGAGCTTTGCGAAGGAATCGACCTTAAAGACCTCGCCGATCAACAGGCGCCCCTCGATTTAGTTCAGGCCGCCAATTACATTTCTCAAATCGCCTGCGGCCTCGCGGCCATTAGTTCTTTGGGCTTTGTTCACCGCGATGTGAAGCCCGAGAATATGTTGCTCTGTCGCGATGGGCGGGTCAAATTAATTGACTTCGGCCTCGTGAAAATGGTCGACGCGGTCACGATTACTTGTGACAACGACGTGCTTGGAACACCGTATTACATGGGTCCAGAGTATATCGCAGGGGGCACCGAATTAGACGCTCGCTACGATATGTATTCCCTCGGGGTGACCTTCTTTGTCTTTTTGACCGGACACTATCCGTTTGTAGGACGCAATACGGCTCATGTTCTAGAGAAGCATCTTCGTGAAGATCCTCCTCACGCCAGAATGCACAATCCAAAGATCCCTGAGGTGATTGATCGATTGATTACCCGCATGATGGCCAAGCTACCCGACGATCGTCCATCGCCGAAGCAGTTAATTGACGAGCTGGCTTCTTTGCTTGGCCACAAGGTTCTTGGTCCTATGCCAGCGCGGGATCTCGCGGCTTAATTAGAGCTTTTGGCCTCGCCAAAGATCATTCTTGAATTCGCTAAGTCATAAGTGACGGTCTGACGCTTCATAAAAGCATTTCCAATCAGGCCGTCATAAATGATTTTTTGGAACATGACGGAGAGGCCCTCTTGTTTCCTTGAGGGAGCATTCTCCGGGTGAATGGGCCCGTCAATTTTCGTAAAGTAGCGGGTGTAATTGAAGCCTGTTTCATCTTTGCGTTTCTCTATGCGTACATCTTTTGAGTCGGGCTGAACCTTTAATTGACTCATATATTTCTCATGCAAAGTGAGAATGTTTCCCCCCAGGTCGATCTCCACAGTGATTGCGGGCCCTCTGGGTATTTTCAAAGCCATAAAGATCGTGACGGATTGGCCGTCATCTTTCACCGTGATTGGAATAACAGTGCCTTGTTTCGCTCGGGCTTCCAGTGATGTTTCCGTTTCCAGGATGAGCTTGCTCCCAGAGTAATCTAAAGTGAAGGCCTGGTCCTTAAAGAAGTTCAACGACAGGAAACCCTCGACGTCCTTGAATTCTGGACTATTGGGGAGGAAAGAGGTCATGTCCCAGATTCCTACAGTGACCTGTTGTCTCTCTTTACCGGCGACGGAGAGCAGCGATACTTTGGATAGGGGAACGGTGATGGACTGCCCAGACATCCTCTTCCCTGTGTGGGATGAGGTCACTTTGCAATTGAGTTGGTCTCCGAGCTTCTTTGATAGGAGATTGACGCCAATTCCGGTGTCGAAGATAAAGTGAGTCTTGATGGAGCCATTGACGGTCACGGGGATCTTAATCAGATGGCTCCCTGCGTATTGAAAGGGCACATGACTGAGAGATCTTTTCACTTCAGGCTTGTTCATCGATGTGCATCCCAGGCCACATACAGCGCTAAGAATCAGAGTGAATATCTTGCTCACACTATAGCTCCAAAGAGGTTGGCTTCTCGCCTCCACCTTGAACTTGCGCTTTCCATTCGTCAAGAGCGAGCAGTCCCCTACTTTTTAGCTTGCACTTCTCTTTGAAAATTCGTTGAGTTTCGTCCTCAAAAAAGCTTCTGAAAGGAGCGGGTTTTGTAGTCACTTTGTGCTGCTATTCTTGCTCTGATGCACTGCTCGATGGTGTTGAGCCCCGGCTGTGCGTGAAGTGATGCATGTTGATATGAGCGTGACGAAGAATCACTTTCTATTTGGAAGCTCGAAGTCGACGGGTGGCTTGTTTCCTATTCACGTTTTACGTTGATGCCACGGTCGTCGAAGCCTTTGTCGAGTTGTGTGAAGAGGCAACTCACTGACACTGCCAAAGGTATTATTATCCTTGCGAATTCTCATTACGAATTTTTCTCTCGCCAATCGCACTGGGACAGAGCTTTACGTCTATGACCTTTGCCTTGAGCTCTTGAAGCGTGGGCATCATCCGGTTGTCTACTCGCCCATCCTTGGGCCCCTCGCGGAAAAGCTGTTGGCGAGAACAATCCCTGTCGTCGACTCCTTAGCTGACCTTGGGGCGAAGCCCGATTTAATCCATGGTCACCATGGTCATCCTATGATGACTGCGCTCTGCCACTTTCCAAACACCCCGGCTATTTATGTGCTCCATGACTGGGGCGCCTGGCAAGATCAGCCTCCAAAGCATCCCCGCATCCTTCGCTACATTGCCGTTGATGAGACCTGTCTAGATCGCCTGATCGCACGGTCAGGGGTTCCAGAAGATCAAACAGAGGTGATCGGAAACTTTGTCGACCTAGCGCGTTTTCAGCCTCGTGAAACACTCCCTGTCAAGGCGACGAAGGCGCTCATGTTCAGTAATTACATGGGTGAAGGAGGTGAGTTTGACAAGATCAAAGAGGCTTGTCGGAGAGAGAATGTGGAGTTGGAGATTCTTGGTGCATCGGTCGGGAGGTGCATCGATAATCCCGAGGCGATTTTAGGCCGATACGATATTGTTCTGGGGAAGGGAAAGTCGGCCATGGAGGCGATGGCTGTCGGCTGCGCGGTTGTGCTCTGCGATGTCTTTGGTCAGGGTCCGATGGTGACTTCGGACGAGTTCCCACGTCTGCGTCGGCTCAATTTTGGTCGTCGCTCTCTACTCGGAGATATGACGGTCGACTCATTGACCGCCGAGTTGAAACGCTACAATGCCGAGGATGCAGCGCTTGTCTCGAAGGCGCTTCGGGCGCAAAACAGTCTTGACTCAACTGTGACGCAATTGCTTGAACTTTACAAATCTCTCATTGGAGAATTTCAGGCTGAATCCGTCGACAGGGAGGCTGAGTCCAAGGCGTTGGCTCTTTATCTCTCCAAGATGGAGGGCGCTGATACAGTCGCCTATTTAAAGCGCAAGATTGAACGATTAGAGAAAAAACAGGGGCCATCGCTGGCTAAGGGAATTCGGTCTTTCTTCGGCGGTTCAACGAAGAACTAGGCTCTGTCTGAAAAAGTGTCCCAGATTTGTTGAGATGTCGGTCTATAATATCTAAAAACGGCCCACAATCCCAACAAACACGGAGTCTGACCATGGTAACTCGTCATGAGCTTACTGACTAGCAGTGGCAGCTTGTATCTTCGTTTCTACCAGATC
This sequence comes from Planctomycetota bacterium, assembly GCA_029210225.1. GTDB lineage: Bacteria > Planctomycetota > J058 > J058 > JARGOJ01 > JARGOJ01. The sequence continues at coordinate 1,148 of JARGOJ010000494.1, read as the reverse complement.
CCAAACTCTGTCGTTCTGGCAGACCTCTTCGAGATCATAGGCCACTGTTCAACGGGATATTTTGGCATCTTAAGGTCGGGAGTTCCTGGCAAGATATCCCGGAGAAATATGGCCCTTGGCAAACCGTCTATCATCGATTCAACAAATGGCGTAAGGACGGTAAATGGAATGAAATCCTTGCTCAGCTTCAATTCAGGTTTGATAAATGGCGAACTCTTCTCTATAGTTGGGAGCAATATCCGTGCACACAAGGCGGCAGGGGCATGAAAAGACACCCAGGATTCCTACGAGCCCAAGGACCACGCTTTGGGTTATTCAAGGGGCGGATTTGGATCGAAGATTCACATCGTGTCAGATGCCGAAGGGTTGCCTCTCGCAGTCCTCGCGACAGGAGGCCAAAGACACGAAGCGCCGATGTTTGAAGAGGCAATGAATTCAGTGCGGGGTTAAACAAATTTCGGGTCCAGCACGACAAGGGCCAGAGTCGTTAGCGGCTGACAAA
>JARGOJ010000494.1:0-636 GCA_029210225.1 Planctomycetota bacterium | reverse complement strand
GACTACGGCTCAAGGAAGACGGAGTTGGCTGAGAAAAAAGAACATTGAAGCTGTGATCCGGCGAAGGAAAGACGAAAGACGTCTTCGAGACGCCCTTTGGACTTCTCGCTGGTCGTCAAGACGAGTGGGCACCGCTATATTGCGACAAAGGCAATCGAGGAAAATAGGTCGGAGAATTGAAAGCTGAGTGTGTTGAGGTTACAGTGACAGCAAAGAAATGAATGAGTTGGTGGGGCAAGAAATGGCTGAAGCGACGGAGCACGATTGAACCCGTAATTGGGCATCTCAAATCGGATAATCGTATGGACAGAAACAACTTGAAAGGCATTTTAGGAGACCCTTTGTATGCGACCTTCGCGGCTTGCGGCTTCAATTTAACGGAACTAATCGGAGCGGCACGCAAAGCGCCTCTTTTATCGCTTTTTATTTTGTCTCAGTGGATCAGTTGGGAGCCGCTCAAAGTGCTTTATGACTCTTTCCAAAACAGAAAGTGCTTTCAATCCCTTGAATATTCAATGGAGTGATTGGGTCGATTGATATCGCAAGTTGGGTCCTGCTTTTTCAGGTTCGGCTAGAACAATGAGGGGATCTTACAGATGACAAAATGCCGCACGCTTCTCCTAGTCGTTTTTACGA
>JARGOJ010000493.1 GCA_029210225.1 Planctomycetota bacterium | reverse complement strand
GCCGAGCGATACCTCACCTATGATGATCTGATTCGCGACCTTGACCGCCTCATCAAAGGCGACGAAATTACGATTTCAGTGGAGAACAATGAAGCCCAGGTGATCGTTATTCACTACGCTCGCCCATCCGCGTCTCACACGAATCTCTTTCGCGTGGGGAAGCTCTCTCTAGCAAGAACCAACCTCAAATTAGGTCGGCGAGAAAAGGCGGTCTCACTGCTTCGTGAGATTGTTCAAAACGAAGAAGACGCCGCTCTCAAAGCCGAAGCGGGACTCATTCTCCTAGATTTGTTCGATAAAGAGGGCGACCTCAATAGCGCTCAACGCATGGCGGAGGTTGTCGCTCGTTGTAAGGTCGATGGAGCGTCGACCTATGCTATTTGGAAGCTCGCCCGCTACGACGACGAGCAGGTTCTTCGCAAGGAAAAGGCCGCCCTCAGTCACTACGAGCGCCTACTCCTTCACAGCAGCCCAGAGCACCGCTCGATCATTGATACCCAAATCACTCGATTGAAAAATAGAATTGTCGCGTCCGAACAGGACCTGGCCTCTCTACAAGTCATTCTTGTAGAAGGTTGAAATTAGCGACTCATCGCATATCGTAGACAACACACCCATTAAGATCTAAAACTGATGAAGAGGGCGATTTGGCCGACACCCACGAAACAACTCCAACCTCAAAAACTCCGGACAGTGTGTTCGTAGGAGAGGGCGTTGGAAAAAAATCTGAATCTGCGGTACTCCTCGGCGTGCTCCCCAGGGGAGATATTCGTCGTGACTTGAGTGACCCCCTTGAAGAATTAGAATTGCTCGCGAGCACTGCGAATATCGAAGTCTTCGACCGCGTTATTCAGAAGCTAGACCGCCCAAACGCGGCCACTTACTGCGGGTCGGGAACGGTCCAGAAAGTCGCGCAGCTTGCCCGAGACACCGGGGCCGACACCATTATCTGTGACAACGACCTCTCCCCAGCTCAACTGAGGAACCTTGAGAAGACCTGCGAACGCAAGGTCGTCGATCGCACCGATTTGATCCTCGACATTTTTGCGCGCCACGCCAAGACTCTGCAAGCTCGACTTCAGGTTGAATTAGCACAGCTCGAATATGCCCGACCCCGGCTCCGGAAAATGTGGTCTCACCTTACGGGCGAGCAGGGAGGCATTGGCTTCCGTGGTCCTGGCGAGAAGCAGTTGGAGATGGATAAGCGGATGCTCGGCAAGAGGATTAAAGACCTTAAGCAGAAGCTCGCTGATATTCGAAAGCGAAAAGTCAGGGAAGTCTCGACGCGCTCAGAGATCCACACAATCGCATTGATTGGCTATACCAACGCTGGCAAGTCAACCTTGTTTTCTCGTCTGACAGATACCGACGCGTACGTTGCCGACAAGCTCTTCGCGACCCTCGATACTAAGACGCGGCCCTTTCAAGTAAAGACGCGTATCAAAGGCGTTCTCTCGGACACTGTCGGCTTCATTGACCATTTGCCTCACCGCTTAGTCGAGTCGTTCCACGCCACCTTGGAAGAAGTGCTCCAAGCCGACTTGTTGGTGCACGTTGTCGACGTCTCAGGAGACGATCCTTTGCGTCACGTAGAGAGCGTTGACGACGTCTTGAAGAAAATTGGATGTGTCGATCGTCCGACTATTATGGCCTTGAATAAAGTCGATCAGGTCGACCCAGCCTTGCTCCCTTTCTTTGTGAGTCGGTTGCCGAGATCGGTTCCGATTTCTGCAAAAACAGGGGCGGGTGTCGAACAATTAAGAGAAGCGATCGCCGACGAATTAACGAAGAATGACCGTCCTTGCCGGGTGAGCGCTCCTATGCACGAAGGACGCTTTATCGCTGCTTTAGACGCCCGAGCGTCGGCGATGAGTCAGCGGGTGAAAGAGGACCGCCTCATTCTCGACATGTCCATCTCAAACGACTTCCTCAGCCAGGCCTTGCGAAGCTCGTATAATCGCGACGACATCAAATACAAGTGGCTCGATGAGGACGGCGCGACCGAGCAAAGAGACGAAGAGCAGAGCCTCGAGGATCCCGGCGCTTAGTGAATCAATTGAGCGGCGAGATTCCAGCCTGGGGTCGACCAAGGGATATCAAGTAGGTCACAGAAGCGCATAAGCATGTCTTCCCAGCTTGGGTCGGCGTGTGTTTGTGTGATTCGTGTGGCGCTTGTGTCTTCACAGCGAATGACAGACGCGTTGACGCAGACGAAGTATCGTTGATTGTCGAACGAGTCATAAAACTCGATGGAGCAATGGGGGACGTCTTCATCATTGCTCTGGCGTTCACTGAGGCGGCGCTTTAGTCGCTCTTGCCATTCGAGAGCGTGATCGGAGGGAGAGTCCGACGACCCGTGCCAGGGCGCTTGGTGGGGTGTGGTGAAGCCGAAGCCCCAGAATAAAATAGCCTCAGAATAGACACTCATTCACTTATCCTCGACGGTCCAAGGTTCTTTCGATTTAACTATGTTGAATCGCGATCAAATGCCAATCGGGCTCGGACCAAGAAATCCCGAGGACCTCACAAAAATCTTTGAGTTGAGCGCGCCACTCAGGACTGATCTCTGGGAACTGAAATGGCGTTGTCTTGCGATCAGACCCTGATTGTTCACTGGCTTTGATGCCGACATAGCAATAGTGAAAATTTGCCAGCCGTCCATAGATGCCGACATGGCAATCGGAGGGCGCTGGCTTCCCAGCACGAGCCTTATAGCGATAGGGCCAGGAGTCGGCGTATTTCTCGTTGTCTTTGTCTGGAGTCCAGGGGACGCGGTCCATTTCGCTGAATGCAAGTCCCCAAAATAGTCGAGCTTCGCTGCCGTCCACAATCACTCTCCAGATTCGAATACCACTAAACTAGATTTTAGATCGGCAGAATCACTCTTCTTTGTTTAATGATCTTGGAAAAAGCAGAAGCCGCGTTTCCATCCTCAAATTCTGCTCTGTTTTTTGGTACAAGACTCGGGCAGCGCTGTGAGTTGTGCGCCTCAAGACAATACCCCGACCCCGCAATAAGGAGTGTTCGATGATAATGACTGGGGAGACGATCGTCATTCTGGGAGGCTACGGTCTCGTTGGAATGCAAATCGCTCGATTGATTGCTAAGAACTATCAGCCGAAGAAAATCATAATCGCGTCACTCTTTGAGCATGAAGCAGAGAAGGCTGTCGAGGAGTTGAAGGCTGAGTTTCCGGCGTTGCCACTGGAATTTTGCTTCGGCAATGTTTTCGTTCGGAAAGAGTACAGTCTCCTCTCTCGGAATGAACTGCTCTCCAACGAGGCGCGAATTAAGCAACTCTACAAAGACACCTTCGGTGATTTGAAGGCGAGCGACCCAGAGAATATTTTTAACAAGTGTCTGCTTAGCCAGATTATTCGGAAGTATCGCCCCGACGTCTTGATCGATGCGATCAACACCGCGACAGGAATCAGTTATCAGGACATTAAGACAAGCTCTCACCGGGTCTTCAAATTCCATGACGGTGTGGCGAAACGCTTGGAGGCCATCGACGAGTCGGTTTTGGAAAAGGCCGCTGCCGGTGATTCCGCCGCGATTACAGAGGCGCTTGAGGCCTTGAAGGAACTTAAGGCTGACTACAGTGATCGCCTTGGAATTGAAGATCGAGACAAGAACCTCAACAACAATCTCCAGCTCTACGTGCAGCTCGTCTCGCAGATTGTTCCGCAGCTTGTGCGTCACGTCGTGCTGCTATACAAAGCGTGCCACGAAGTCGGCACGCGGATGTATTTGAAGATTGGAACGACTGGAACCGGTGGAATGGGATTGAACATTCCTTATACCCACGGTGAGGATCGTCCGAGCTTTAAACTGATGGCGAAGTCCTCCGTCGGATTTGCTCATTCGGGGTTGTTGTTCCTGCTAGCCCGGACCCCTGGGCCGACAATCTTCAAAGAGATTAAGCCAGCGAGTTTGATTGGTTATAGAAAAGTCGACGTTCGGGAGATTAAGAAATCGGGCAGTAAGGTTGAGGTGGCGAAGCCTCGCCAGGAAGATTTAACGACGTTGGCGAGCCTTGATACCCGCGATCCTGAGGCTTTCAAGAGCGAAGGATTCTTGTCGCTACCTGGGGTCGACACTGGAGAAAATGGCTTCTTTGCTCGCGGAGAATTTGAGGCCATCACTTATCTCGGTCAGATGGAATTCGTGACGCCGCAAGAGATCGCGGAGATCGCTATTCACGAGATGTCTGGGCGAAACACAGGGAAAGACGTCGTCCAAGGATTGGCTGGGGCTGTTCTCGATCCAAGTTATCGTGGCGGTTTCTTGCGCCCAATCGCCATTAATGACCTCGATAAACTGGAGAAAGAATCTGGCATTCCAAGCGTCGCCATCGGTCAGCTTGGCCCTCCTCAATTGACCAAACTGCTCTTCGAAACTCACTTGTTAGCCCGGGTTCATAAGACCATTTCAGGTTGGTTTAATGAGAGTCGAAGCGATGAAGAGATCGCGGCGCAGCTTGATGAGGAATTGAGGGAGTCGGGTCTAGATAAGACCATCACATCATTGGGGATTCCAATTCGTTTGCCGAATGGTAAAGACATACTACGCGGCGCTCGAATCACCATTCCTGAAAGCGTTGAGCGTCATGTGCCCATGGGTGAAAACGATGATCGCGATGAGTGGACGGCTCAAGGCTGGGTCGATCTTCGTCCTGAGAACATTGGTCGTTGGAGACTGAGATTCAATAGCGCGATGAAAGCGAGAGAGCGGAGTTCTAGAGAAGGTTCAGCGATGTTCTCCCGTGAGACTTATCCCTACGACGAAATCCGTTCAGGAGAGATCGTCGGCTGGATTTTCAATCATGAGCCGCTTCTGGGCGCGGAGGCTGTGGGTGGTCGTCTCTGGTAGACCAGGCGACCTGCGCGGCGAGGTAGACGTCCTTCAATGAGGTCGAATGTTTCCTAGCCGCTTCTTGGCAGTCTTCAAACTCTGGGGAGGCTGTCACAAGCTCTCCCCGGTGCCAACCGAGCTTCATGGCTATGATGCCGAATTGGGTTTGAACAGGGACTGTGGAGCGCTGTAAGACCGACCGATGGCAATCGTAATATCGTAGCCCGAAGCTCGAAGTCTCCCGAAACAGAATTGTTTCAAATCGTTCGTACGCGTCCTTCTCAATGAGTAGATTGAGGATTGCGCCCGGGCGATTTTTTTTCCTTTGTGTGGGAGTGATGAAGAAGTCGAGGCAACCTTCGTCGAAGAGTTTCTTGGACAGGGCGCCGATGATTTCGGGGTTTTGATCGTCGAGGTTGCATTGAACGACCCGGACGCTCTCTGTCTTCGAGCTGAGTTTCTGAGTTCCCAGAAAGCAGCGAAGGACATTTGGAGGAGACCCGGCAGGATTGATTCGAGTGCCTGCGCTGACGCCAGTTCTCTCAAGTTCCATCGCTGGGATCTCGCGAAACTCCTCGACATATTCAGCGAACAATGCGGCGGCCGTGGGGGTGATTCTCTCTGGACCTTGGCGAGCGCCAGCGATAGGGGCATTGATTCGACTGAGTATTTCCAAGACCGCGGGCGCGGGAATTGGCATGGGGCCGTGAGCAGAGTGACCCATTCCCTGCCCCAGAGTGAGGGGAGCGCAGTAGACCCGTTCGATGTTTAATAAATGAAGCCCGAAGACGACGGCGACGATATCAATAATAGAGTCGGTCGCTCCGACTTCATGAAAGTGAATTTTATCGAGGTCAAGCCCGTGAACAGTGGCTTCACTCTGTCCGAGGATTAAAAAGACAGACTTGGCTCGGTCTTTCACCGGCGTTGGCAATGAGGATTGATCAATTAAAGAGTGGATTTCGGAGAGGTTGCGTGAGCCGTGAACGGGGGGATGGGCGGCTTTATCCTGACATTGAACCTGAGCATGGAGAGCCTGAAAACAACCGCGTTGGACCAGTGTTGGCGTGATGGACCAGTTGTCTAGATTGAGGCTGTTGAGGCCTTGAAGAACAGGATTTAATTCAAGTCCAACGGCGAGAAGTGAGCCGAGGATCATGTCACCGGATGCGCCGCCGATGGGATCGAAATAAATAACGCGGCTCATTGTGTGGTGCTTAGCTTTTGGATCTTTTCAATGAGCGCGCTCGTTGAAAATCCTTCGACGTGATTGAGGTAGACCAATTCCACCTGGCATTCTTCCACGGCGGATGCTTCGGGGTAGTCTTTCCCTTTGTATTGCGCGCCTTTTGCGTAGAGCGCGGGACGAATGTGGCGAATGGCGTTCGCCGCGTTGTCTTCGTCGAAGCAGAAGGAGGCGGCCACGGGCTTGAGAGCGGCGACCATAGTCATTCTTACCTGTTCTGGGAGAATGGGTCTGTGGGGGCCTTTGAGCCGTTGAATGGAGGCGTCGCTGTTCAGGGCAACGATGAGGCAATCTCCGTGACTCTTGGCCTCGAAGAAGACTTGGAGGTGCCCTGGGTGGAGTAGGTCGAAGCAGCCATTGACGAAGACAACTCGTTGATTGTTTTCACGAGCGTTTTCGGCGACGTCGATGGCTGCTTTGAGACCGGTGGCAATAGGAAGATTCATGGGAGTCTTCTTTGTTACTTGGCGGGTGCTGCGAAGAGTTCTTCAATGTTGAACATGTCTTCGAGTCCGGGCATTTCGAGGTAGGCCATGTAGACAGAGAGAGACTTGTCAGTGGCTTCTTCGTGCTCTTCTTTAATCTTTGCGACGGCTTCTTTGACTTTGTCTTTGTCGAGGTTTGCGACCCAGTCAAAGTCTTCAACGAATCCGCCTTGGTGTTCAACTTCCCA
>JARGOJ010000492.1 GCA_029210225.1 Planctomycetota bacterium | reverse complement strand
TCATCGCTGAAGACCTCGCCGGTGAAACCCGGCCTGACGATCCAGAGCTCTACGATGTTTTGATTGTCGGGTCTGGATCCTCAGGTATGGGAGCCGTGGTTCACGCTAAAGACAAGGGCTTGAAGACAGTCGTCCTTGAGGCTGCGGCCTTCGCGAACACCATGCACACTATGATGAAGGGCAAGTTCCTCTTCGCCGAGCCTGACGGGGTTGAGAAGAAGAGTCGTGTCTGGTTTGAAGAATGCACCAAGGAAGTGCTCTTGGAGAAGTGGAGCGAGCTTGTTGAGAAGGAGCAGCTCGACATTCGCTGCGGGGTGAAGGTGACGGATGTTCAGGGTCACCCGGGGCAGTTTACGGTCTCAACGAACGCTGGGGAGTTCAAAGCGCGCCGTGTTTTGTTAGCCATTGGAAAGGCTGGGAACCCAAGGCGCCTGGGTATTCCTGGCGAAACAGAGTTTAACTCAAAGATCGCCCACCGCTTGCTCGACCCGGATGACTTTAAGGACAAAGACATCCTTGTTGTGGGGGCTGGAGATGTGGCGGCGGAAGGGGCGATTGCTCTGGCTAAGACCAATCGCGTGATCATGTCGGCCATTGATAAAGAGTTTGTCTATCCGAAGAAGCGTAACGTCGATAAGCTCCGTGCTTTAGAGGCCGATGGCCATTTGACAATTATCCTCGATTCCGCAGTGACAAAAATTAATGAGAAAAGCGCCGAGCTTAAGCTAGGGGATGGCAGTACGAAGACTGTCGACAACGACTTCGTCTTTGAAATGATTGGCGCTGAGTTGCCCTTGCCATTCTTTAAGAAGGTCGGCATTCGTCTACAAAATACCTGGGACTGGAAGCGATGGGCGATTCTGCTTTGCTGCTTTGTCTTTGTTTACAGCCTCTATAGTTTGAAGTCATACAAGACTGAGTGGGTTTATGTCAGTCCTATGGGGACCAGTCTGGAGGTCTTTAAAGAGGCTCCCTTCCCCTTTAATAGTGTCTCTTTGGAGAGTTACGACGCGGTTCAGACGCCTCTCTTTGTCTATGCGTTTAAGCCCTTCGGCTGGATTTTTAGTGAGACGGCCTACGCGGATATTATGAGGGATCGCGGCTTTCAGCAGGGCTATCTTTACAGTTTGCTCTACACGATTATCATGATTGTTTTTGGCTACATGGCGTTGATTCGCTGGCGTGGAGTCGCGAAGAACGGTAAGTATCAAACGTATCGTTATATCTCTCTGCTAACCTTTCAAGTGGGCTTCTTTATTGGAGTCAATATTTTAGGGGTTCATGCCTTAGGGGTGAAGCACGCCTGGCGAGCCTGGGGTATTTATCAGCCTTTCCCACTCTTCTTTAATACATTTTTCTGGTGGTACGACGACGACCCCGCGGCGATTAAATACTTCTTCATTGGCGTGGGATTGCTCGGCACATTTGTGTTTATGCCCTTTATGGCGCGTTATCACGGCAAGAGATTCTGCACTTGGATCTGCGGCTGTGGGGGCTTAGCGGAGACCTTAGGAGATCGCTGGCGGCACTTGGCGCCGAAGGGAGCGAGGTCGAGGCGATGGGAGTTTCAAGCGGCGGCGGTGATGGTGGCGAGCTTCTTGGTCGGCATGATTGTCGTTGGGATGTATAAGTCGGACGGAAACAATATGTGGTGGAAGGCGTACAGTTACATTGTCGACTTTTGGCTTGTCGCGGTCATTCCTATTGCCCTCTATCCGTTCTTTGGGGGGAAGGTCTGGTGTCGTTACTGGTGTCCGTTGGCGGCTTTCAATCAATTGCTGGCGAAGTACTTTGGTAAGTTGAAAATTATCTCTAATGACAAGTGCATTAGCTGTACTATGTGTTCGACATACTGTCAGGTTGGGGTCGACGTGATGGCCCACGCTAAGAATCAATTGCCTTTCGATAATAGTAATAGCGCTTGTATTCACTGTGGTATTTGCATCGATGTTTGTCCTATGGATGTCTTATCGTTCGAGACCAGTGACGTTCGCTCTGTGGATCTTATTCAGCAAGGCTTACCGAGCGCATTTAGTGATGGGCAGTGCAAGAGCAAGAAGTCTCTGCCGATGTCTGTTTAGTCAATTCATCTATTGAAAATGAAGAGGATGGCTTTGTGTCTAAAGTGAAAGTGAAAGGCGTGGGTGTTGTTTATCTTCACTCGGCTTTTGGTGGCGATTTAACGAAGTGGTATTCAGAAACGATGGACTTGCCGGTCAAGGCTGAGTTCCCTGGGTGGACTGAATTTGAAATGGAAGATGGGACGCGGTTTGGAATTGATCATATTCAATTTCCCAGCTCTGTGGTTCAGCGTCAGGCGGTCATGATCAGCTTTGAGGTTGAGGATATCAAGCACGCTGTGGAAGAGATGGCTGGGCGAGGCGCGCGCTTCTATCCTTCGAAGGAATCGACCATCTTTGATGTGGGGCCAACCTTGGTAGCGACCTTCGAAGATCCTGAGGGGAATTGGATGCAGTTGAACCAGCGAAAATAAAAATTCAAAAAAATATAAAGTGATAGGGAACAAGGAAGTGACTCTAAGGGTATTAGAAAAGGCGTCACTTGATTGGCTAAGTGTCGCGCTACTTATCGTCTTGCGACTTGGTTAAAGGAGACTGCAATGCTTCGATCACTGCTTCCTATGTCACTTCTGGCTGCCTCTATATTGCTCATCGGACTTTCTCCTGAGCGGGCTGCTTGGGTTAGTCCGACCTATTCTTTGCTGTTCTCAACGAAGGATAAGGTCAGGGCTGAGGTCGACGTTTTGACGGCCTTGGCCCCAGACCTTGAAGCCTCAGAGCTTCGTGAGAAGCTTCGTGAATCTAGATTACAGACGATCCAGAACCTCCGAGAATATGCATTGAGCGGGGATTTCCCTGCGGGAATTGAAGGCCAGGAAGCGATTGATCGCTCCGATCCCCACTTTGATTCTGACCACGAACGCACTCACCGCTTCCGCGGCCCCAATGACAATCTTTGCGCGCTGGCCTATCTCATTGCTGAGTCTGGAGATGAGGGAATCGTGTCGGATATTGAAGAGTTTGAGAATCACTTTTGTCTCGGTCAAGACCACAATAAAGCGATTGAGACCTGGGTTATGAACTCTGGTTTGACGAAGGAAGAGTGCATTGCCATTCAAGCGCCAAGCATTGATATTCCTCAGGAGAAGAACGTTGAAGTCACGGACGAGGTTATTGTAGCCGTCAGTCACACTCGTAAGCGAATCCTGACAGCTCATCTATTGGCCGTTGTATCCAATCTTGAAAAGAACATGGAAGAGAGTTTACGGACGGCTGAAGGGCGCATTCTCGCGAGTCGCGTCAATCCTTGATTCTGTTTAGGGCGCGGCATCGTTCTTGCATCTATATAAGGTGTCGCGCTGGTCTATCGGGGAAAAGTTCAAGAAAGGTAAAAAAGGAGGGAACTGATTGAGATCTTTGGAGTCAAAGGGGACATGAAATACGTCGCGGCCTTGACCGCACATATCCCTATAAATATTGACTCTGGAGAGTATTATGATTCGTAAAACAGGCCTCGCCTTGTCCATCACGCTTATGTGTTTTATCGGCGCCGCGCAGGGCAGCCCCAAAACAACAAACACAAAGACGAAATCATCTGTCTTAGTCAAAGAATCCGCTCTGTTGGTGCGACTGACAAAGGCCCGGGCTGCACGAATCGCAGCCCTCAAAGAATACATCAAAACGGGGAAGTTCCCCTGGGGCCTGAAAGGCCAGATGCCTCTCGGCAAAGACGATCCTCACTTCGACGCCAAGCACGAGCGAACCCATAGATTTCGAGGGAAGGATGGAAGGCTCTGTGCTCTGGCCTACCTCATTTGGCAATCTGGCGACAAAGACCTCGTCACCAGCATTGAGAAGAAGGACAATCACTTCTGCCTCGGCAAAGATAAGAACGCTGCGGTGGAAGCTTGGATCCGACGTTCTGGGCTGACCAAGGAAGAATGCATAGCCATTCAAAGACCTGGCTTTACGCGGCGACCCAATCGTCCCAAAAAGCCTGGCGGGCTATTAGTAACTGAGGCGTTTCAAAAGGCTCAGCTTCGCAAGCTGCTCACTAAGGTTGTTGCAGGTCTTGAGAAAAATAGTGAGGCCAGCCTGAATATTGCCGAAAAACGAGTCTTCACCGAAGCAAAGGTGGGATGACTCTCCGAGGCCATCTCGAAAAAAAGCAAATCTCTCAAGCGGGGCGAATCCTAGGGTTCGCCCCCTTTTTCGTTTTGCCGGAAAAGTAATTTGAGAAAAAGCGGCCCGTTCTCGACCGTCCTTCTCTTTGTTCTGTAGCGCCAAGTGCTGGCGACTTGAACGAAAGAAAAAAGAGGGAGAGTTCGGATGAGTTTACGAGTTTCAAAGCAGACACTTTTCTTGGTGACCACAGTTTTCTTCATGGCCTGTGGAAGCTCTGGCTCCAGTAGCACCCCAGGCGGCAATCCAACGGCAACAAACATTCCCGGGCCAACTCCAACACCGACTCCCACACCAACACCGGCTCCCACACCCACTCCTAGTCCCGGCGCTGACCCGGCTTGGTACACCACTCCCACCGTTGTTGGTATTGGGGTTCAAAGCCTTGTTTTGAATCCGAACTCTGGTCCCACTTTGTCCCAGGCTTTCTCCACAGCTCAAGCCGGCGATGAAATCGTGCTTAACGCTGGGACATATACTCATGTTGGGGGCAACCTGTCCCTGTCTCAGTCGGGCACGGCGAGCAACTGGATTGCTGTGCGAGGAAGCCCGGGAACGAGACCAACGATTGATCTGGATGGTCAGGGGGAATTCAAACTTGGCGGCTCTTTCATTCTTCTTGAGAACGTCGAAATCATTAATGGACGAGGGAATAACCTCCATATTGCTCCCAGCGGGACTTCAGTCAGCAATGTCATCGTCCGCAACTGCGTCATTCGCTCTCTCAACTCCGGACCGGGCGCAGCCATCAAGATGAACCGGGATAACAACAATAACACCGGGGTTGATCGCATCTATTTAGAGAACAATGACCTGAGCGAATCCATCGGCAACGCGATCATTGACGGGGTCGGCGTGACCCACGGCGTCGCCCGAGGCAACGATGTTCACGACAACGCCGTCGGCAGCCACGGTGTCTTCTATAAAGGCGGCTCTCACGACATTCTCATTGAAAAGAACCTCATTCGTGGAATTCGTCAAAACGCCGCACTACAGCTCGGCGGCAACACAGGATCAAGCTTCTTCCACCCCAATCTCCTCGATCGCGAAGGCGCCGACCAAGTCGCCCGGAATAACTTTATCGTCGACTGTGACGACTCGGTCTTCGAGATTCGCGGCGTCAATCGCGGCAAGATTTACCACAACACCGTCATCACTCAAAGTGCTTTCGCCGTCTTTCGTCTCTCCTTCGGAAACAGCTCAACGAGCGCCCAAAGCGGAAATGACAATATCGAGTGCTTTAACAACATTATTCTCTGCACCGGCGGTAATCCACAATACGCGAGAAACGACGCAAACTCATTAACAATTAACTTTGGTCCCCAGCTTTGGGGGGGCAATGTTCGGAATTCAGGAAGCGCTGGCGGGAGTATTCCCACTTTTCCTGGAGCCATGGATGTGATTGTGGGGGCGAATAACTTCAGTTCGGTTCTGCTAGATCCACAGTTCTCCGGCTTGACCGGTATGACTCAGGCTCTATCGCGCTTCCGTTTGTCTTCGGGCTCCCCTGCGTTTGCCGCAGCGACGCCGAATACCGTGGTTCCAGCAGATATCATTGGGACCTTGAGATCAGCGGCCGCACCAAGCATGGGAGCCTATGAAAATCCCTGAGCAGAGTCGGAGAGGACCCGAGCGCGGATTGTTTCACCGCCGAGCTTCATGATACTCTGATCACCCTATGGAGAAGCATTCAAATCTTCCGACAGATCAAGCGATTCTAGATCTTATTCGGTCTTATAAATTTTTAAGGCGGTATAAGATCCATCGGCCGTTGGGGCAAGGAGGAATGGGACTTGTCTTACTTGGAGAGGATCGTCAGTCGGGAGACGAAGTCGCCATAAAAGTCCTGCTTGGGAAAGTGTCCGAGCGTGGACTGCAGCGATTTAAGCGGGAAGCTAAAACCCTCGGGGTTTTGAACCATCCTGGCACGGTTCGCCTGAGAGACTATGGCACGGAGCCGCGTCCATACCTCGTGATGGACTATGTGAAGGGGCGAACATTAAAGCAAGCGGTCGACGAATCCCTCAAGTTTGAAGGGCGGGTTCCCGAGCTGTCTTGGACTCTCGACCTCTTCTTGCAGCTGTCCAAAGTATTGAGTCATTGCCATAGCAAAGGATTGTTACACCGCGACATCAAACCCGCGAATGTCTTGCTTGATTCCGAGGATAAGGCTGTCCTCGTTGACTTTGGATTGGTCAAGCGCAGAGCTGGGAGCGATGACTTTATTGAAGGCTTCACTGAAAAGCTCTCAAAAACTGGCGAGATCGTCGGTACTGTTTCATTTATGAGTCCAGAGCAATTGGGAGGAAAAGACTTTGGCGAACTGGGTCCCGCGACCGATGTTTGGAGCCTCGGTGCGACTCTTTTCTATTGTCTGACCGGGCGCCTTCCCTATGAATTTAGCAACATGACTGAGTTCGTTTCCGCGAAGCTGAGCACCGATCCATCGAGCCCCCGTAAATTCAATCCTGAATTGCCCCAGTGGCTTGATAAGCTCTGCCTGGATTGCCTGAATAGAGTTCCGACCGAGCGACCTTCATTGTCTGCGTTTCAAAGGGCATTGGAGCATCGGAGCGAGGGT
>JARGOJ010000491.1 GCA_029210225.1 Planctomycetota bacterium | reverse complement strand
CCACGACTACACCGGAATTGGACCCGACAAGTGGACCAACCAAGACGGCTACGTTGAAATCAGCGTTCCTCCTGGTGGCTACGTCAACTACGCTCGCGCTTTCACCGGAAGCACACCTAACCCAGGCGAGCGTCGCACCATTCAAGAGTATGAAGGCGCCTCCGATATGGACCTTCGCCCAGCCGGCGAGTGGTGGGGCGAAACAATCCGCTTCGTCGCCGAAAAAGGCAAGCCGATCTTCTTAGACCTCCACATCGACAACAATGGCGCCGATGATCACCTCGCCCTCTTTGACGACCAAGGCAAGCTGCTCACTCACGCCAAAGGCAAGAACGGCCACGTCTACACCTCTTTCTACAATCCTCCCAAGAACGGCTGGTATCAAGCTCGCGTCGCCCTGACCAAAACAGGCCAGAACAAGCGCTCTCGCTACCACCTCAAGACCTCTTACATTGCGCCATGGGGATACCCAGGAAACTATCCAGCTCACAACAATACCGATAGCAACCTCCCTCCCCTCAAGTAAGATAGTCACAGAGTTCTGAGTAAAGCGCGGAGGAGAGAAGATCTCCAACGCGCTTTTTTTATACGCCAAAACGAAGTTCAAAAAGAGAGTTCCACAATGAAGAGCGTTATCCCAGCCGTCGCCGCGACCATCATTCTTGCGCTTCTTATTGTCGCCTTCATGCCCACCAATAAACAAGCAGAGACCCTCCCCGAAGCCAAGAACTCCGGCCAAGAGCAAGGCTCACAAAAAGAGAACGAAGCAACGACCAATCCCGGCCCAAAAGGCGTTGTCGGTCCCAAAACAGGCCCTCAGTCCAAGCTTCCAAGCAAACCTGGAACAGCCAAGAAGCTCTCGACACGATCCACCTGCGAAATGCTCCTCAAGAAGCACAGCAAGAACGGCTTCAAAGAGAGAGAGTTCGAGGGAGAGTTTGCTTATCACCTCTTTAAGAATCAAAAAGAGACCCTTGAAGCAGTCGAGCTATTCTTAGAGCAAGACGACTACAAGATCGCCCACGCTATGGCCCGAAGCATCGCCGGCACCCTGGTTGGGAACGCGGACGCTCGCAAGCTCATCTTGGATACGTTGATTTCTCCCCCAAGCGAAATGATCGGGGAAACAGCGCTCTACACCTTGCTCGCCAGCCACCACCACGAAGAAGTCCAAAAGACCCTTATCGATATCTTCACGACGCCCTCTAAGTCAAATAAGATGAGAACCACAGCGGCTTTTGTGATTCGTGAGGGGCTCTCAACCATGGGAGACGTGCACCGGGAGAAGGCTCGTCACCACGCCCGTGAGATCATTCGTCAGAGCATGGAGACCGGCCCTCAACTAAGTAACCCCGCGATCCGCGTCGAGTGCATCGCCATCGTCGGCGGCCACTTGAACCCGAGCAAGACCGACCACAAACTCATGCAATCAACCCTTGGGAAAGCGACAGATCGGGGTGAATTAGAAGTGACCCTCGCCATGCTCATTCGCCACCAAACCCCCAAAGATGAACTCGTCGCCAGCCTGGACAAGCGCATTCAGCAAAGCGCCGATCCAAAGCAACGCGCCCTTTTCGAGGAGCTCAAACGCAAGACCCTGTCGGCGTTGAAGCCAACGGGCAAAGGCAAGATCACGGCGCCAAAGAAGTGAATGCGTCGGCCCTTTTCAAAAAGGCCGAAACTGACTCTCACAGAGCGCGGCCAAGATCGCTAGAATGCCTCGCTAAGCTCAATGAAGAAAAGAGAGACCGACGCCATGAGCGAGAAACTTAAAGAACTACGATCCTTAGACATGGCCTTTGACCGCGCCAAGAACGCCCATGAGCTCACCATGGATTGCATTCCCCTCCTTCAAGACCAAGCCTATCGCGCCCTCATGGGGTTGCAAGTGTCCTTCCAGGACGGCGTCGATGCCCTCAAAGACTCTGTGAATGAAGTCGTGAATTTGAGGATCAAGATCGACACAAAGAACGCTCAGGTAAGCGAGCTTCAGAGCGCACAAAGCCAAGCAAGAAGCGCCTTAGCTGACTACATCGAAGCCAACAAAGGCGAAGAGAATGAGCGCTTCAAACAGACGCTCAATCAAATCAAACGCAAGCTCGAAGGCTAATCCCCATTTCAGGGGCGAGCGAGAACGGGCCTTCAGAGACGACGACGACAGTCTGCATAGTCGGCGCCGGTCCCGGAGGGCTCCTTCTCGCATACCTGCTAGCGCGACAAGGAATCTCTGTTACGGTCTTAGAAGCCCAAGGCGACTTCGATCGAGACTTTAGAGGTGACACATTTCATTGCTCTGCCATGGAGTTAATGGATCAGCTCGGTCTCAGCGAAGAGCTCGCGCCGCTTATTCACAGTCAATTACCCAGCCTGAAATTAGTCACAGAAGCCGGAGACTTCGACCTCGTCGACTTCTCAACCTTATCCACACCCCATCCTTACGTCAGTCTCATCCCCCAAAAAGACTGGCTCGAATTCATGGCTATGAAAGCCCAGGAGACGGGTCACTTCACTATTAAAATGAACGCTCGGGCCGGGGATCTAATCAGTGAGAATGGCAAGGTGACTGGTGTCGAATACCAGCAAGAGAAACAGAGTAAGTCTATTCACTGTGAATTAGTCGTGGGCGCTGATGGCCGCAGTTCACAAATACGCAGGGCCGCAAACATTGACTTAAAGCTCTTCTCCTCTCCCATGGATGTCCTCTGGTTCAATCTCCCCGCGGCTCCTGGAGATGAAGACATCGACCCATTGGCCATCCGTTTTCGCGGCGGCTTAATGCTGATCTCTATTAACAGAAAAGATCATTGGCAAATTGGCTGGGTCATTATGAAAGGGAGCAAGAGAGAAACTCAAGAAGCGGGCTTACCTCGACTCAGAGAGGAGTTAGCCAGGCTTGTCCCAGCGTTTGCGGACCGCGTCGATTCACTAAAAGACTGGAATCAAATCCGCACTTTATCCGTGCAACTAGGGCGGGTCAAACAGTGGTATAAGGATGGCCTCTTATTAATTGGCGACGCCGCTCATGTCATGTCTCCGGTAGGTGGCGTCGGAATTAATTACGCCCTCATGGACGCCGTCGCGGCGGCAAATATACTTACCAAGCCACTAAAAAATGGGACAGTAACAAGCAACGATCTAGGGAAAGTGCAGAAGCGCCGCCAGCTCCCAACCTGGGTGATTCAGAGCATTCAATCTCTTGCTCAAAGCCGCGTCATTGCCCTTGCTCTAAAGCCAGATCAGCCATTTGCCTTGCCCTGGCCCCTCCGTGTTATTCAAAAGATCCCGCTCTTAAAGAGGCTCCCAGCCTTTCTTATCGGCCGAGGTCTTCGAGCTGAGTCTGTCAAGCTGACTCATTGAGCTTCTCAAAACGCCAATAAACTACTCTGCGCCAGCCCCGTCCAAGAAGAGATGGGCTGCGTATTGGCGCTGCCTTTGATACTTCCAAGCTCAAAAGGCAGAGGATCAACTCTTCGTGAAAAAATTCATCTCCGCCGGCGTACTCATCACAACCTTGCTCGCCCTCTATCTCCCTAACGGCAATGCCCCCAATGGCAAGGCTCCCATTAAAAGGGAAGAAGAGACCGCAAAGGAGAAGAGCTATTTAGGTATGACTTCAAAAGAGATCATTGATAAGCTCGGCGTCCCCGATTATTTAGCAGCCAATAGTCTCAGCTTTACATTCAGCTATGGGATGAAACGCGAATTGAGGATCGACTTTTATGGTGCCACGCACCGCTGCATTGCTTTCCAAGGCACTCTTCCAAAGGGCTTCAAGAAGACGCCGCGTCCGGATAAACACTACTACAACGGCCAGACAATTGATGAGTTTCAAAGGATCTATGGCAACCCAGGGGGCCCGCCTGAGGTTATTTCAAGCGTCGCCATTAAGCTCAATTATTCCAATATGAAAGAAGTGCTCGTCGGCCATCACCAATTAGTCTTTGTGAGGAAGCCTTAATCGCCTATTTATCTTCGAGACGAACACCAAAGAGGTAGGCTTTTTTCGCGCCGTTGATACGGTCGATGAAGTCCTTATTTTTCAGCTCTGGATCGGCTCCAAAGAGAACGGCGCCGAGTATGATATTGTTCGCGTCGTCCCCAGAAACAGTGCAGTAATCGAGCCATTCTGGCGCTCCCTTGAGAGCTGCCAACTCTGGGCCATCCTTCGCGAACTGATCGTCCGTGCTTATCTGAGAGATTTTGCCCTGACAACTCAGAGCCCATTTCCAAGTTTCCGTTCCTGTTTTTGGAGGAAAGCAATTCATAGTGAAGGTCGTATCCATGCGCTTTTTATCGATATAAAAGCCATCCACAAAGAGGTTCAACGACCCAATATCCTTGAGGCTCTTGCCAGGAAGATCCGTGAGGACCTTCTCTCCCTCAGATCCTAGAAGGACAAGCTTGCCTTCTTCCCTCACCTGAACAAAGATCTGAAAGACTTCTTTCGGACCTTGATATCGCACCCGATAACGATAAGAAAACGGCGAAGCTCCCTCTTGGGGGTCTACGCCGTCAATTCTTAGAATGTTTTCGTTGGGGAAGTCGTCGACGGTCGCAGAGCGCCCAGGATTGGGAGGAGTACTTTTCTCGGTGCAGGCAAGGGTGAGACAAAGGCTAAGGCTAGCCAAGATCAGTTTTGAGTTTCGTCTTAGCAATTCTGGCCTTCAATTCAGTTGTTGATCAATAAGAAGATCGAACTCGGCGCGCTGGGCGGCTCTTCCGTGCAACTTTAGAGCGGCGGCGGGGGCTCGAAACGTCAGATTCATTATCATAACGACGTGAACGACGAGCGCCAGACTCACTTTTAGAACGGCGACGGGGACGACGTCGGCGACTGCGGTTTTGTTGCTGATTGACCGTACAAGCGAGGGTGTAGGCGTCATAGATATTGAAGATCCAGTAGAAGGTACTCATTAATCCGATCAGGATAGACCAAGCGCCAAGACTTCCTACCGTTTGACTGGGGTCGTTTGTGGCTGAGAGGGTTCCGACAATCATTAAAAAAACGAAGCCAACCATGAGGATCGGTCCGACGAACATAATGGCGAGGCCCCGTCCAACTCGTCCGCAATAGATTTGTCCAACACCAGTAAATAAAGCAGATAAAACAGCGGCGACCCCTGGGTGTACTTTATTACTTGGCATTCAGTTCCCTCATTCCAATGTTTCACAATGTGGTCATTCAACGCTGCATTGGACGCATTCACGGAATAAGAGATCTAATCTTCCAAAAATAGTTCTCCTCAGTGATCGGATCGCTGAATGAGAAAAGCACAGGCATCAAATGAATGACAAGGCCTGTGCTTCGAGTGATCCTTCAGGAACTAAATTTCGTAACGGCTGCTTTCAAACCGCAGCTTTCTCGAACATTCCCTTCTTGTAGGAAACTATTTTGCCGCGAAAAGCTGAGGCCGCCACAGTGAGCGGGGAGGCGAGGTAGAGAGAACCAGGACCCGAACGGCCGCGGTAATTTCGGTTGATCGCTGACACAGTAACCTCTTCCCGGTCGCTGCTCATTCCTGGTCCACAGCCGATGCACGCGCCGCAGCCCGGAGAAATCAGTTGAACTCCAACCTTCTCGAAGACATCGACAAATCCCTGCGCCTTCGCGTAGTTCTCCACAGCTTCCGAGCCAAACTGAATCACAAATTCAACGCCGTCCGCCACCTTAAGACCCGCGTCTAAGGCCTCCTGGCAAACCTGGGCATAAAAGCGGAAGTCGTCGATCTTGCCGGCGGTGCAAGAGCCGCCGTAGGCAATGTTGATCGCGACATCGCCGATATCACTGATATAAGCACCGTTCTTCGGGTCGGCCGGAATACCCTGATCTGGATTTCCCGGGGTCGCCACCATGGGCTGTATCTCGGAGAGCTTGATCTCATGGCGCCCGCCATCGTAGTGAGCGTCTGGGTCTGCAGCAACCGCACGGGCTCTCAGAGCCTCGATGTCAACGTTTTCACGACGCTCTTGGATCCACTCGAGAGAGCGCTCATCCCACTCACAAATCCCGGAGCGAGCGGTGCACTCTGTGGCCATGTTCGCGAGGGTGGCTCGTTCGTCCATGCTCAACTTAGAGAGACCTGGGCCACCGAATTCCATGACCCGATCCAACGTCTCTTCGCGCTTAGCGTGATTCGCCAATATATAAAGAATCACATCCTTAGCCGTCACTCCTTCATTCAGCTCTCCGACGAGGTCAAAACGAATCGACTCGGGGACGGTGATGGAGGTAAAGCCTGAGTAAATCAAGTTCGCGTATTCCGTTGCTCCCACTCCGAAGCCAAAGGAGTTGTTTCCTCCAGCCATACATGTGTGACTGTCCGTGGCTTGAATGAAATCACCGGGGTCGATGAAGTTCTCTCGGGCGACTTGGTGGCAGATCCCTGGGGAGCGGCCGTCTTTGGCGTTGTAATTGCGAACCTTGGTGTGCTCTTGGAAGTCTCGTTGCATCGACCTTAGGGTCTTAATCTTGTCGATGAATGGGGCGTATTTCTCCACGCCATCGGCATAGATCAAGTGGTCTTCGAAGACGGCGAACTTCGCGGGGTTTGGCAGGGTGTAATCGTCGCCGTATTCGTTGGCGAGGAAGTAGTGAACCTGAGCGGTGGTGAACTCGTGAGAGTAGCCCCCATCGACATTGACGAGCACGGCTTCTCCGGGCTTGACGGATTTCCGGGCACCTCCGACGGCGTGAGAAGCGATCACTTTCTCGGCCATAGTCATCGCTTTCGCTTCCCCAGCGCCGGCTCCTGGAACCTCGACATCGCCATCTTTAAGGGCCTTGGCGAAGTTGAAGAGGCCGCCGGATTTGATA
>JARGOJ010000490.1 GCA_029210225.1 Planctomycetota bacterium | reverse complement strand
CGCGAGCGCGAGCTCAGAACAGCGGTCCGCATATACAAAGACGGCCTAAAGCTCGCGAAAGACACAAAGCTCGAGAGATATTTCCACTATCGCCTTGGCATCGTATTGGCCGACCTTCAGCGAACAAAAGAAGCGTCTGTAGAGCTTAAAAAAGCTCAGGCTCTCGCCAAAGAAGCCGAGCTCAAGGTTGCGATTCTCGAAGAATTAGGCCGCGTCTATGCCCAAACAGGACGACGGAAAGAAGCCGCCCGAGCATGGCGTGAGATTCTCATCGTCCGACGCAACGACTACTTCGCAACCACCCACGTCGCCACTCTCCTCGCAAAAGAGAAGATGTTTAAGGAAGTCGACGAGGTCTTCAATAACGCCATTAACACATACTTTAAGAATGATCCTGCCGCCACCCTCAAGCTCCGTGCTCGCCAAGGAGAAATCTTCGAAAGCTCGCACCGTTACAAAGAGGCCGCCAAGGCCTATCAAGAAGTCCTATCTCGCACACGCGCCGGTAACTGGTTAAGAAAACAAGTCAAGGCGCGCTTACGCCGCATGTATTTCCAACTGGGACAAGCTTATGCGCTTATTGACTTCTACAAGAAACAACTCAAGGAGCGCCCCGACGATCCAGAACCTCTCTTAGACCTCGCCGATGCTTACGAAGTCATGGGATCTAAGAGTTTAGCGCGTCGTCTTTTACTCGACGAGCGAAAGAACTTCCCAAGCAACATTGCCATCCGCGAGAGGCTCCTTCACCTGCTCGGCGGCCCCATGCTTTACAAACGTCAAAGCTCCGTTCTCCCCCTCTCCGAACCCAAGGACGAAGAGGACCCCGATGAAGATCCCGAAGAGGATGAAGACGAAGACAAAGAGAAAGACTCTAAGAAGGAAAAGAAGACCAAGGAGTCTGAGCTTGATTCCTCTCTAGAAATGAACTTGGAAGACCTCTTCTTCGAAGCCGCCGAATGGTCAAAGCCCCGAATCCTAGTATTGAAAGAGCTGATCGCGCTTCGTCCTAAAGAGAGCAAGTATTATCAAGCCCTCGCCACCGAATACCTCAAGCTCGAAGATGAAGAGTCGGCGAATGCCATCCTCGCCCAGCTGCAAAAGCTCATTGGAGGCATCGAAGGACTCCTCCAAGCGGCCACCGCCTATAAAGAATCAGAGCAGTTTGAAAAGGCCATTGAGACCTTGAAGAAGGCCGCGAAAGCCAGCCCCGGAGACGAGCGCCCTGAACTCGCCCTCGCCGATATTTACTTAATGCTACGCAAAAAGAAATCGGCCCTCAAAGCCCTCGCCCGCGCTGCTGGCGCTCCAAATGGACAAGCCTCCTCCCTCGGCGCCTACGGTCAACGGCGCCTCGCGACCCTCCTCGAAGAGCGTAAACTCCTCCTCGAAGCCGCTCGCGCTATGGAACGCGCTGTCAAAGGCGACGACGAAATTACCAGTCGCCAAGATCTTATTAAGATTGGTCGGCTTTTCCAGCGCGCCGAAATGCCTATCACTGCTGGTAAATGGTTCTTCAAAGCCCTTGAAGTCTCGACCAATCAAACTGACCGTGAAAACGTTCTCACAACACTTCGTGAAAACCTCACCGAGCCAAAAAATCTAGAGTGGTTATCCACGGTGCTCAGCGATCGAATTGATAAGCCGAAAACTGCCGCTCCAGATATCGTGAAGACCCTTGCGGATGTCTACATCGACCTCAATCGCCACGTCGACGCCATTGAGCTTCTTGAAGAAGCCGCAGGCGGGCCTCCTCCGCTAGGTTATGCCGCAAGGTACGCCGCTGGAGAGAAGACCGCCGAAGTTCCCAAAACAGCTCTCGGTGAAAAACTCCCGCCGCGCGTTTACTACCTTCGCGCCTTGGTCCCGCTTTACTCCGGCGCAAAAGGAAATAAGGGAGATGTGCTCAAGGCCTTCTCTGCTCTACGTGAGTTATCACGCCTCGACCCCGGTCATCGCTGGCGCTATGCTCTCGCCGAGGGAATCGCGCAGAACCGCCGCAAGCA
The DNA here is from genome assembly GCA_029210225.1 of Planctomycetota bacterium. Taxonomy (GTDB): domain Bacteria; phylum Planctomycetota; class J058; order J058; family JARGOJ01; genus JARGOJ01. The sequence continues at coordinate 4,820 of JARGOJ010000490.1, read as the reverse complement.
CAACAAAGAAGCCCTCAAGATCTTCAAAATGGTGCTCGCCGCCGCCCCCGCCAATGCCCCTGTGTTCTCAGACCTCGCTCGGCGTTTCGGTGAATTGGGCGACAAAAAAGCCGCCCTCGAAGCCGCCCAAAAAGCCGTCATTCAAGAACCCCGGGACGGACGCCGGCACTGGCTTGCCATTGAATTGATTCGTAGACACCTCAAACGCGAAGCCCAAGAACTTGAACTCCTGAAAACATACCGTCGCTTCGTTCAATCGGGAGTCAACTCTTCCGACTTGGAGCAAGCTCGCGACGACCTCTACGAACTGCTGCTCAAGCGCTCCGAGAAGCTCGCTGCCAGACACAAGTTCGTTGAAGCAGCAGCCTGCGCCGCCGAGTCTCGAAACCTCGCCTCCAACGCTGAATCCCGCGCCCGCTCTCAATTGCTCGGCGCAGTCTTAAAGCTAGATAGCCCCGACGCCCTCAACGCGCTTGAGATCCTCCAAGGTGGCATCGGGCGCTATCGCAAGGAGTGGGTTATCGTTGGAGATGCCAAGGTTCGAGCAAGCCTGCTCGCCTCTGCATGGCTTCAACGCATATCCGGAAAAGCCTACGAAATCTATCAAAGTGAATTAGCCCCCCGAGGACAAGAGCTCCTTGAGGTCGCCATGAAGCAGAAGGATAAGGACCTGCTTAACCGCCTGTCCCGACTCTTCCCCTTCGCCCCTCAGGCTCGTCAAACCAACCTAAAGCGCGTTCAAAAGCTCGTCAAAAGAAAGCACTTTGAAGAAGCCCTCTGGCTCTTAGATAGCATCAACCAAACGAAACCCCGGGAAGGTGCAGACCCCCTCGCCTCGGTCCTCAAAAAACTCGAGGATCAATGTCGCAACGCCCTCGGTGAGACGACCCAATCACCACCAAAACAACTCGAAACGAGACCTCGCCGTAGCTTCCGAACCCGCTACGGAACGACAAACACCCGAGTTAAGAAGATTGTTCGTGACGTCGATCCGGTCCTCTATGGTCAGCGACTCTTCTTTGCCCAGGGCAAAAATCATCTGATCGCAGTGCACCTCAAACGTCTCTTCAAACGGGGCTCCGGTGAACGTCAGTCCAAAATGAGCGCCGCCCGCTTCGAGATAGGCAAGCTCACTCCCGCAAGCTCTATCGTTTACAACCTCAAACGCCCAAGCAACTACTACTATTACAACGGCACCCTCGGAGTCGCCTCTTATCCGCAATCCTTGACTCCTCAGAAACAACAAATGACCAGCGACCCAGACATTGTCTGGAAGCGCAAAGTCACAGGGCTCACCGTCATCAAGGCGATGGGAGGACGCCTCTTCGTCGCCAGCAACTCCGTTCAAGCGATCTCCCCAAGAACTGGCCACGCCCTTTGGAAATACGGCGACAATCAAGAGAGCACCAGCCAAGCCGCCCAATCCACTAAAACAGTGAGCGTCCTCGCCTTGGAAGTGTCCCAAGAAAGAGTCTTCGCGCTCTTCTCTAATGGTGAATGTGTTGCCCTCAACCCACTCACCGGCGAATGCCTCTGGCAAGCCTCAGACTTGGGACAGTTTGGCCTCGCCCGACTTCAGCTCGTCAAAGGCAAACAAGATCGACTGCTCATCGCCCGAGGCGACCAAGTTTTCGCCCTCCTCGCAGAAAGCGGAAAGCGACTCTGGATCGGTGCAAACATTACCGCCGCCGCGTCCTCAAAGAACGAGACCCGAAAAACAAAGAAGGGCACAAAAACGGCCCTAAAAGCCTCTCCTCAGACCAAAAAAGGACGCAGCTACTCCAGCTATTCCTCCGGGCCTGTCCGCTACAGCGGCGCGAACGCAGCGACTCTCTACAAGGTCCCCCCAGCAGGAACGCCACGGGTCAATCTTCAATACAACTACGGAACAGGCAGTCGCTACGGATCACAGCCCACTATCGATCCGGAAGCCCCAGAGCTATGGATTTCTGACAACGTCGTCGTTCTCCACAATCACAAAGGCAGCGTCGTCGCCTACGATCTCGCCACCGGAAAAGTGATGGCTGCTCGCTTCTACGCAGGTTCCCCCTTTGTTTCTGTCTATTCCAAGAAACTCTATGTCGTCCTTGGTAACGGCTTTCAAGTCGTCGACCTCGACCAAGACAAGCTTCTCCACGAAGTGGTCCTCAAACAAAAGCCCGCTGGACCCGCTCATATCGTTGATAAGCAGGTGCTCATTCCTGGCATCGATGAATTCGTTTGCGTCGCTCCGAAAAGCGGTGAGGTCATCTATCAAGAGAGCTTCAATAGCCTCAGCGAGCTTGGCGCCACCAAAAAGAAAAGCTCGTCGTCCACGACCTCCGGCTCCTACAGCTCTCGCAGATATGGGGGATCGAATACAAACGCTCCTCAATACACCGGCGCGATGAAGCTCGACACTCTCGGAAGCTGGATCGCCGCACGAGGCAAACAATTCTTGGTCCTCGATCCCGACACCGGAAAACGAGTCTTTCAATACAAGCTCGCTGCTCCGCAAAGCGATCAAAATGGCAAGCCAATGCTCGACGGAAAAATCCTCGTCAACCCCTGGGGCCTTGTGCTTGTTGACAACGACGGAGTCATTCATGTCTTTGCAGCGAAAGGTAAAAGCCCCAAAAAGCCCAAGTGAAAGAAAATCTTTCAAATATGGATAAGTCTGGTAGACTCTCGCCCTGATTCGAGGACCGAGAGGAAAACCAGACTTAAAATTTGTACAAGATCAGTGAGAACGCTTTGTTCTCAGGGAAAGCGGTGAAAAACCGCTGCGGGCCCGCCACTGTAACGGGGACCGATATCGCTGACTGCCACTAGTTGCTCTGACAACTGGGAAGGCGCGATAGAGGGCCGATCCGAAGCCAGGAGACCGACTGATCTTTGACCAAGGACCACTCCCACGGGTAATGCGGAGGGCCTCTGAGAACAAATTCTTGTTTCCTCAGTCGCAACCCCTCCCCATCTCCCCAAGAGTTCTCTCACTCGAACGATAGACCACGTGAGTGCCGTTCTACGCACGTGAACTACGTTATCCCTTGTTCTGGAAATCGAGAGGCATTTCCAAACAAGTCTAAGCCCATGTTGGCATGAGGATTCCATGAGACACATCCCTTTCCAAGCTCAACTCGCAGGTCTCCTGCTCTTAACGATGACCGCCTGCGGTGGTAGCAGTAGCAGTGGTGGAGGAGGCGCGGTCGCACCAGGTCAGTTCACTACGACCACCGCGAACGCATTCACCGACTTTTCTCCCGCGGTTGGAAGCAATAACTTTCCAGGACCACAGTCGGCCTTGACCAGCTCCTTCGTTCCGAACGCTCTCTTCGTCGGATACAACACCGGATTCGACGCCGCGCTCTACAAGCTCGATATCAGCACCACCAATGTCTTCAGAACCAATGGCACACCGGTCATTCTTCCAGGAAGCTCTGGCAAAAGTGTTATCTCCAATATCAACTTTGTGAACTCTGATAACGCCTATATCTGCGCCTCAGATAACCTCACGGGAAACAACTCCATTATCTATCTCTTTAATCCATCTACGATTAACGATAGCAACGATCTTCGCCCCATTGATCTATCCTCAGGAAACCTCCTTCAGATCACACCCTTGGCAGGAGCCGTTGATTCTGACGGTCAAGCAGTCACTGCACCTTACAACGCGAATTTTCCTGTTGGCGCGGCAGCTTTCGAGATTAATGGTGTCGTGAAGCTCTTCGTTGGCTTCTCCAACACTCAAAGCTTCCCCGTTGTGAACCCAGGTGCTCTCGTCGTTTACGACCTCGACCTGACCACAAGCCCAATTGGCGTGACCCAATCAGCAACCCTCTTCACAACTCGTTTCAATCCGAGCTCAATATCTGTCTTCGATAATGGTCAAGGCCAAGGTCCACTCCTCTATGTGACCTGCGATGGCGGAAGCATGGCCAACTTCACTGAGCTGACAGGCTCTGTTGAAGTCTTCAATCCAACAACAATGATGAGCGTCACCAACGTCGATCTTGGCATCACAAACCCCGTCGGAAAAGTGATCGTGAACGACCAGGGAACTCGTGGTTACATCGGAACCAATCCTCAGGGTGGTATGGTCCGCGTTCATGAGATTGACGTTGTCAACAACACCTTCAGCCAGACCTTCGGTACCACCGAGAGCAGCGTGGGTTCAAACTTCAGCAACCCCGTTTCGGTCAATGCGACAGGCGACTTTGTCTATCAGCAATTGCAAGGTGATCGCCGTATCGTCATCTACAACCGGAATACTGGGCAACTTGTCGACAACGTCTCAACACCTGTCCCATCACCCCGGTCGACCGTTGCCTTCACAGACACTCCTAACTACATGGCGCGTCGTCCAGGGGATGGTGACAGCGTCCTGTTTTCAATCGTCAGTCTCCAAGGCGGAAACGCTGCTCTAGACGCGATCATTCCAACCTTCAGATGATCTTCTGAAGTCGAATTCAAAAAAGAAAGCCTGCTCGGAACGAATTTGTTCTCCAAGCAGGCTTCTTTTGTTTCGACCCAGCACAGCGATAACGGACACGTGAATTGTTAGCGAGATAAGAAGGGAATCTTGATCACTTTTTGACCGTCAACGCTCGTCTTAACCACAATAGACGCCTTCTGGAAGTCGCCCTTGCCGCAGTCTTTCGTCGCCTCAACAATCAAAAAGCAACGTGGCCCATCAAACTTAAGGGTCACCTTCGCCGGGCCATTCACAACCGCGGCCTCAAGGATGTCCTTGGCCCCATTTTTCGCGCCCACAATCTCAATTTTGGCCAGATTATCACCAGATTTCACAATGTTCTCTATAAACACGGCTTTGGGTTCAA
>JARGOJ010000489.1:2960-6829 GCA_029210225.1 Planctomycetota bacterium | reverse complement strand
GACTTCAGCCAGGTGAGTGAGCGCTTGCTTTGAGCGTCGGCCCAATCGACCTCAGCGCCCTTAGGGGATCGCTCCATGGTCATTGGAGAACCAGGCCTTTGGTTCTGGTTTAGAACAGTGCTCGCGCTCACAACGGGAACAGTGTTCCTCATGTGGATCGGTGAGCAGATTACAGAGTTCGGCATTGGTAATGGAATTTCTCTCATTATTATGGCCGGTATCATCGCCGCCCTGCCTCCTTCGATCTTCCAGTTCTTCCAGAACATGAAAGTCGCGGCAGCTGCGGGCACAAACGTGCCAGCGGAGGCTATGAAATTCTTTGCCTTTATAGGATTGTTTATCGTCGTGACGGTCGCAGTTGTGATTATGCAGCTCGGTCAACGTCGTATTCCAGTCCAACAAGCGAAACACACACGTGGCCGACGAGTTTATGGTGGCCAACGCCACTATCTTCCTCTGAAGGTCAACTCTGCAGGCGTGATGCCTGTGATCTTTGCTCAGTCATTGATCATTCTTCCAACAGCTGTCTTTAGCGCCTTTAACTGGCGTTGGATTTCTGACTTGCTCAGCTCTCCAGATGGTTTTTGGTATATCACCGTGCAGGTCTGCTTGGTCTTCTTCTTCACATACTTCTGGACGTCTTTGACATTTAATCCTGTCGAGATGGCCTCAAATATGAAAGAACACGGATCATTCATCCCAGGCATTCGCCCAGGACGGAAAACAGCAGATTATCTAGAACACATCATGAACCGTATCACTTTGGTCGGTTCTGCTTTCCTCGCTGCGATCACGGTCTTTCCGACGATTGCTGCAGGAGGCTTGGGAATCAACTTCATGCTTGCAAGTTTTCTTGGAGGCACAGGGATTCTCATTGTTGTTGGTGTTGCTTTGGACGTCGTTCAAAAGATCGAATCTCACCTACTCATGCGCCATTACGAAGGCTTCATGAAGGCGGGTAAGGTCAAAGGACGTCGCAACTAAAAGCGTCATTCAATGACAGGTGGCCGAGAATAGTGTGTCTGTTCTTGGTCGCCAAATCTGTCTCAGCGCCCTTGTGAGGTTAAGTCCGTCACTAGCGAAGACACTCAGAGTTTTCTGGGTTCCTTTGTTTCGGACCAAAAACATCACAGTCGAGTTGGGGCATAACAAGTTGACCTGTAAAAGGGCTCACGAAAAAAAGTTTTAGGGTTTCGTGGATTTATGGCTTGCCAAACCATGGGACTCGATGTTAAATCAGCGCCTTTTTAAAGGCGAGAAGACGGTCAGACCTTCTACCACCATAACCAGAGTTTTTGAATGGTTGATGCGGGGAAGTTATTTGGAGACAGTCGTGAAAGTTCGGACTTCAGTCAAGCCCATTTGTGAAAAATGCAAAGTGATACGGCGTAAGGGTGTACTCCGCGTCATCTGCGTTATCAAAAAGCATAAGCAGAGACAAGGCTAGGAGAAACTCATGCCCCGTTTAATTGGTAATGATATTCCTAACGACAAACGAATCGTCGTTAGCCTCACTTATCTCTTCGGAATCGGTCGCAAAACCTCAGAAACCATTCTTCGTGAATTGGGAATTGATGAGAACATGCGAGCGAAAGACCTCACCGAAGAAGAAGTGACTCGTCTCAGCGATCATATCGATGAGAAATACACCGTTGAGGGAACCCTGCGCCGCGTCATTCAGACGAATATCAACCGGCTCAAGGACATTCGCTGTTACCGTGGTTTGCGTCACCGCTCTGGCCTCCCTGTGCGTGGCCAACGGACTCGTACCAATGCTCGGACACGTAAGGGTCCTAAGCGCACATTCGGTGGCAAGAAACGCTAACTAGGAAACTAGTTAGATAGACAAACAAAGGCGCGGTTACGTGGCAAAAAAAGTAAAGCAAAGAAGAGTCAAAAAGAACATCCCCAAGGGGATTGCCCATGTGAAGGCAACGTTCAACAACACCATCGTCATGATCACTGATCGTAATGGCGATGCGATTTCCTGGGATTCTGCAGGCACCGTGGGCTACAAGGGAAGTCGCAAGTCGACTCCTTTCGCCGCTCAAAAAGCCGCAGAAAGCGCAGCCAAGAAGGCTCAAAAGCACGGCGTTCGTGAGATCGAAGTTCGTGTTAAGGGTCCAGGTGGCGGTCGCGAAAGCGCGATCCGTGCTCTGAAGGCTTCAGGTTTGGAGATTCGTTCGATCGAAGACACCACTCCCCTGCCTCACAACGGTTGTCGTCCCAAGAAAAAGCGCCGGGTATAAAACAGCGAAGGCGAGGCCGATGGGGTCTCGCTCAATTTGTCGTCACAAAGTGGAGAATTCTCACAGAGGTCTCCACTTCGAGTTTTTCTGCTCGGTCAGTGACGATCTTGAAAGAGGAAATCATTTATGTCGCGTTATTTAGGACCAAAGTGCCGCCTTTGCCGCCGCGAAGGAGTCAAGCTTTACCTTAAGGGAACTCGCTGCGACTCTCCGAAGTGTGCAATGGTCAAGCGTCCTCACCCCCCAGGAGAGCATCCCTGGGCTCGTAAGAAGCAGTCGGAATACGGCTCACAGCTTCGTGAGAAGCAAAAAGCCAAGCGTAAGTTCGGTATCTACGACTTGCCCTTCCGTCGCCTGTTCTCTGACGCTGAGCGTATCAAGGGAAACACTGGAGAGAACCTACTTCAATTGCTCGAGCGTCGCCTCGACAATGTTGTTCTCCTCGCCGGTCTCGCCCTCTCTCGCTACGGCGCCCGTCAGACCGTCGTTCACGGCCACATTTTCCTTAATGGTCGCCGTGTTCGCACACCAAGCATTCGTCTTAAGCTCGGTGATGTCCTGACAATCGCTCCTCGCGAGAAGTCACAAGCCATGACCCAAAACGTCATCGATACAACAAAGAGCCGTATGGTTCCAAGTTGGATCGAAGTCGACCACCAAACAATGGAAGCCAAGATTGTTGCTTTGCCTAAGCGCGACCAGGTCACCATTGACATTCAAGAACAACTCATCGTCGAATTCTGTTCTAAGTAAGCTTCACTCGGGTGTGCCTGAGTGGGTTTGTCATGGTCGCTATTCGAGCTCCGGCTTGGACATCGGCGGCCATGATAAGACGCTTATAAAGGTCCTAACCCAATTCATGATTCGGATGACCGAACCCACGAAGGTCTTGCTTTTAAGACCCTCCAAGAACGGAAATATCCAGGAAGGGATCATACTGTGACAATGCGTGTTCGCTGGCGCGACTTTGAACTCCCAAGTCAAGTCAAGGTCGATCATTCCACTAAAACAGAGAGCTATGCGCGTTTTACCGCTGAGCCCTTTGAGCGTGGATTTGGCACAACGGTCGGTAACAGTCTCCGCCGCATCCTACTCGGCTCCCTCGAAGGAGCCTCGGTGACAAACGTCAAATTTGACGGCGTTCTCCATGAGTTCTCAACCATTCCTGGAATGTTTGAAGACGTCACGGATGTCATCCTCAATCTTAAGCAACTTCTTGTTTGTCTCAAAGGCAGCCGGGAAACCAAGCTTAAAATTGATACCAAAAAGCCCGGCGCGATCACTGCTGGAGATATTCAGCACGATCACACCGTGGAAATCGTAAACAAAGATCTTCACCTCGCGACTCTCGCCGAAGATGGTCATTTCAAATGCGAAATCACTGTCAGCCTCGGACGGGGTTACCACACCGCTGGTGAAAACCAGCAAGGCGATCAAGAAATCGGCGTCATTCCTGTGGCATCGTTCTTCTCTCCTGTGCGTCGCGTCAAGTTTAGGACGGAAAACACTCGTGTTGGACAATTGACCAACTACGACCGCCTGATCATGGAGATCTGGACCGACGGAACAATTGTTCCCGAGCTCGCTCTCGTCGAATCGAGTAAGATTCTTCGTAAGCAC
>JARGOJ010000489.1:0-2950 GCA_029210225.1 Planctomycetota bacterium | reverse complement strand
TACTTCGATGTAGGTCGTGAACTCAACCAAGAGTTTGCCGCCTCAGAGAGCCGCGAAGAAGTCCCTGAAGTCAAGACCGACGAAACCCTCGAGGCTCGTCGTCAGCAAATGTCTATGCCAATTGCTGAACTCGACCTCTCTGTTCGCGCTTCAAATTGTCTTGAAGCTGCCAACATTACAACTGTGGGCGAACTATGCGGCCGCACTGACGGAGAACTCCTTAAGTTGCGCCAGTTTGGTAAGACCACTCTTAAAGAAATCTCAAAGAAACTAGCAGAACGGGAACTTCATCTAGGAATGGATGTCGATGCCGTTTTCTCCTAAGCGTTCCAATGCCTTCTGGGCGCTTCGGATAGTGAGGTAGATCATGCGACACAGAAAACGCGGACGTAAGTTAAACCGCAATGCGTCTCATCGCAGAGCCTTGAGCCGCAACCTCGTCACCAGCTTCTTCAAGCAGTTTGGTGAAGAGAAAGAGTTTATTCTTACGACTCGCGCAAAAGCAAAAGAGTACTCAGCAACCGCTGAGAAGTTCATCACCATGGCTAAAAAAGGCAACAAAGCCCTGGAAGATGCCGCTGCATTAGCAGAAATGTCCACTGAAGACGTTCGCGACGGATGGCGCAATAGCATTGCCCAAAATCGCGACCGGAAAAAAGTTGCTAAGGCAAAGAAAACTGGCAAAGCCGTCGAAGCGAAAGCTTTCAACAGCGAGTCAGTCGCCAGCGCCCAACGCTTCAATTCAATCGAGGAAAGCAAACGCCAGGAAGTCATCAAGCTCCTGTCTAAAAGCCTTCACTACCGTCGCCTCGCCGCGTCTCGTCTCAAACCTGAGATTATTCACGACGAAGACGGCAATAAAATCGATATCGTTAAGAAGCTCTTCGAAGAGATCGCTCCCGCCTATGCTGATCGCAATGGTGGATACACACGCGTTCTTAAGACAGGTATCCTTCGCCTCGGTGATGGAACTTACAAAGCCATGTTAGGCTTCACTGCCTACGAGAAAGCCGTCGTCGCAACAACGGCTTGAGTGCTCAACACGATTCAATAAAGAGAGCCGCGTCCTAATAAGACGCGGCTCTCTTTATTTTAAACACTCGAAAGACGTCCTAAGCATTGCCCTGCTGCGCCTGCACCATTCGCTTCGCCTGCAACGCATGAGCGTCATTACTCGCCGCGGTTGTCGCTAGAGACGCGATTCCAACACCCCTGCCCTTCAGCGGATTCTCCCACATCTGCCGACCGTTACGAGCATCCAAACAAAAGAGATAGCCATTCGCTGAAACGAAGATCTGCCTGTCCTCAATCAGCATGGTGACGTTCTGGCCAAACTGACGCGGACAAGTCCACTCCCAAACCTCTCGCCCCGTCGTCTTCTCCAAGGCAATGACTCGCTTACCAAGTCCGACGAATAGAAAACCAGCGATCCGGCTCCCCCTCGATTCTTCTCCCCGCAAAGAAAACGAATCACCTTTTTGATAACTGTTGCTGTAGCTCATAGTTCCTCCTTAGCTTGAGTTGAACCGTTGGACGCATTCCCAAAGGCTTTGGTGCCTTTCAATCGAAAACAAAGGCATGAAGGATAGAGCCTCGACGCCCTGAGTTTTAGGCTGGCGCCGTTGGGCTTGGAAAGCAATGCTTTGTTCGGTTCGCAAAGGTTACGAGGGAGAGCATCACCGGGACCTCAATCAGGACACCCACAACAGTCGCCAATGCCGCTCCCGAATTCAGGCCAAAGAGACTAATGGCGACGGCCACCGCCAACTCAAAGAAGTTTGAAGTGCCGATCATGGCGGCGGGGGCCGCGACATTAAAGGGAAGCTTCAAGAGCTTCGCTAAGCCAAAGGCAATCGCAAAGATTCCATAGCTCTGGATAAGGAGGGGAGCGGCGATGAGAAAGACACGGTCCGGTTGCAGGAGTATCGTTTCTGCCTGAAAGCCAAAGAGCAAGGTGACCGTCAGTAAGAGGCCCATGATGGCGCTCGGCTTGAGTCTTTTTGACAGCTTCTCGACAGCAAGCTCGCCCCGATTTTTGACGACCCAATGCTGAGTAACAAGTCCTGCCAAGAGAGGAATGACAACGAAGATCACACAGGACGCCACCAAGGTGTCCCAGGGGACTTCCAATCCGGTGACTCCTAGCAAAAAGCCCGCGATGGGGGCAAAGGCGAAAACGAGGATCAGATCATTGAGAGAGACTTGGACTAAAGTGTAATTGGCGTCTCCGTCCGTCAAGTGGCTCCACACAAAGACCATCGCTGTGCACGGCGCGACCCCCAGCAAGATTAGACCAGCCAGATATTGCCCGGCTTCGGCTTCGGAGATCATTCCCTGGTAGATATACTTAAAGAACAGCACTCCCAAAGCAGCCATGGTGAACGGCTTGATAAGCCAGTTAATGACTAAAGTGAGAATCAGGCCCTTGGGTTTCTGACCAACGTTTCTCAGGCTCTTCAATTCCACTTTGAGCATCATTGGATAGATCATGAGCCAAATGAACAACGCGATCACGAGGTTCACCCCGGCAAACTCCCACTTAGAAATCAACTCAAAGAACCCGGGCGCCCCGTTGCCTAACCCAACTCCCGCGAGAATGGCAAGTCCAACCCATAAAGATAGATAGCGCTCAAATATTCCCATGTCTTTCTCCAAGCCAATCGTATATCGTCGAATGCCGATATGATTGCAAAAAAATGTCTAGAGCTCAGCGACCAACGCTTTCAAAGACAAGAGTGCAGTCGGCTCTACGCAATAGCAAATCCGCGGGCCATCAACCTCACCCCGAATGAACTTTGCTTCTTTGAGTATCTTTAAATGTTGGGACACTGTCGATTGAGACTGCGGCAGCTCCTCCACAATCTCCCCACAAATACAGCCTTCGCGGCGAATCAACAATTTGATGATGGCGACCCTCGCCGGATGTCCAAGGGCTTTGGCGAATCGAGCC
>JARGOJ010000488.1:3998-6839 GCA_029210225.1 Planctomycetota bacterium | reverse complement strand
ACGATGGCGAAATTCTATTGTTTTCGTTTCGTAAAATTCGCCATGTGACATCGACCAGCTAAAAAAACACAGCTGCTAAGACGTGACACCCTTGAAAACATGGCCTTCGGTCTCACTCTGTGATTCCTCTCATTCGTCTCTTCGACCATTGGCATGGAACTTTCTTTAGCTAGGCTGTCTGAATGAGAACGTTTGATAGAGACGGACAACGACCATGAAGAAACTACTCGCCTTTTCCCTCTTGTTCCTCGCCGCTTGCGGATCTTCTGGAGGCAGCTCTCGCGCCGTCACCACAAACCCAAGCACCCCAACAACAACAGCGACCCCAGGAGCGCTTGGCACGGTCTTCACCGCAGTCAAGCTCACCTCGATTGAGCAAGGCGATCAGAGCGGTCACATGACCCCTCAAAGCAACGAAGAGTTTCTCACGATTCGCAGCGAGAGCGATTGGATCACTTTCTGGAACGAGCACGGCTCAAACCGCTTTCCCGCCCCTCTTCGACCCTTTGTCGACTTCAACACAGACCTGGTTTTCAGTGCCTACATGGGTGAGCAAACGACCGGCGGATACAGCCTCGACATTCTCACAGTCGACGATGATGACCAGGGCAACCGCATTGTCACTTACCGCCCAAATCTTCCCGCCCCAGGGACTCCTCTCCCAAGCGTTCTCACCAATCCCTACCACTTTGTTCGTGTGGCCAAGAGCCCACGCAACATTGTCTTCCGCAAGCAAACGACCTTCAAGTATCACAACGTCGGCGGTATGATGGGCCTCCGGGAATACTTTAACGTCGACACCCTGACAGGTTCTTTTGACTATGATCGTGAAGTCATTCGCAGCCCAAGCATGAACAAGAAATTCAGCGCTCGCCTCACTTCAGGACAATTCGCTGATCTCATGAGAATGGTTAACCTCGCCGACCTTCACAACCAACCCAACACCTTCCCCCGGCCCTTCATCATCTTCGATATCCCAACCCTCACCGTCGGCCTCACCGATGCCAACAATCAAAGTGAAAGCGATATTTTAGGCGGGTCGCAACCCCCGGCCGTTGTCAATGACCTGACCAGCCACAGCCGTCAACTCATTGACGATCTCATCCAAACCTACGCCCCATGAATTTACTGCCGGCCGAAACTCGACGCTTCCTCAGCCAATTCGCTCGGCAAATTCTCGAAGAGACCTTCCCCAACACTCCCACCCCAACGCAAAAACCCCTCGCCATTCACAAGGTGCTTCAATTCCTCACGGTGGAGTGTGCCCAAACGCAAGGATTCCCAGGCTTTCAAGAAGACCTATGGGAATCCTTGTTGTCATTAGAGGAAAGCGTGCCGGTCCTGAGTAGCGCGTCCTTCGCCTCCACCGACAGAGCCACCCTTCAGACCCTGTTCCAAAGTTTGAAAAGGCAGGGCCTGAAAATCGATGACGCTTTCCTCGCCCAAGCCCACGAGTTCTTCCTCGACGGCTTCCCAAGCGCGGTCATCAACAAGCGCGCTCGAAAAAGCGCCGGGGCCTTCTATACCCCACCACCGCTCGCAAAAGAACTCGCCAAAAAACTCCTCTCGCCCTGGAGGGAGCGTATCGAACAGGGCCACTATCCCCGCATCTGCGACCCCTCGGCCGGTCACGGACAACTTCTTCAAGCCGCCGTCGAGGTCATGATCGAATTCTCATCAAGCTCTCCCAAGCCCAAACACGAACGCTTCGCTGACATCGCCGAGCATGCCCTCTTTGCCTACGACACCAATCAGCTCGCCCTCGACATGGCGCTCACTCGCTTTATCCTCAAAGCCAATCAGCCGCTCCCAAAGCTTCGCTCTCACTTCATAAGCAGCGACCCGCTCCTCAACACCCATAAGATGAGAGGCGCCTTTGACCTCTTCTTTGGCAACCCGCCCTACGGCCTGAAGCACCCGAAGAGCAAAGAACTTGGCCTCAGCAATCCTGATTCCTACGGAGCCTTCTTGCTACTCACCGACCTACTCAAAGACGAAGGCCAGTCGCTCTTTATTGTCTCTGACACCTTTCTCACCCTAGAGAGTCACCATCCCCTTCGACGGCAGATCCTCGAAAAATTCACAATCAACTCCATACAATTCTTGCCCTCCAGCACCTTCCGGGCCAGCGTCGAAACTCTAGCCATCTCCCTTTCCAAAGATCAGAAATCGAAGCAGAAGCCGCTGGAGTTCTCCCATTTCAAAGTCGACAAATCAGGGCAAGCAAAAGCCACCCGCGCTCATGAGTGTCCCCAATCATTACTTCAAACACTCCGGTCGAAACCTATATCGACCGCGCTTCCTAGCCTCTTAGAGCTCTTTAGAGAACGAGAAAGCAAGGGATTTGAGTTTCGTGAACGAGCCTTTGTCTGGCTTGGAGATCACATAGACATTCGCGTCGGACTCCAAACCGGAGACAATCTCCGATATCTTAAGCAACTTCGCGATCCAAAGAGCATTTATGAACCGTGCGACAAGTCTGAGCTTGTCCTTCCCTCCGAGATTCAGCGTCTCAGTCCCCAAGAAAAGCTCAGTGGCGTCAATCCACAAAGCTATGGTGGACGACATTTCATCCCCTTTGACAAGGGCGGCAAGAGCCTGAACAAAAGAGGTCAACTCGCCGACTATTATCGCCAGCCCAGCTACGCGATCGATTGGTCAGAGGCCGCTTTGACGCGCATGAAAGAACACAAAGGCCCTGGAGGACGAATCCAGGCGCGCATACAGAACATGTCCTGGTTCTTTCGCCCGTACATCGTCGCCTCCCGCGTGGGCGCTTACAGCCCAACCTTTCGCTTAGGTGCGGGCACGGTCTTCGACTCGGGTTGTACTGGCCTCTTT
>JARGOJ010000488.1:0-3988 GCA_029210225.1 Planctomycetota bacterium | reverse complement strand
GCCAGGCCGATGACCTCAAACGCATCCCTCTCCCTTGTCTCTCAAGAAAGCAAGAGCTCCAAGCGCTCAGCGAAGACGTCGGGAATCTCGTTCAAGCGCGAGCCAAAGACCCAGAGAGCGATACCTGGCATTTACGAAGCCGCGTCGACGAGCGAGTTTTTAAGCTGTATGGTGTCAACGCTGAAGAACGAAGTCATATCCATAAATGGCTGAAGAACAAGTATCCTGGTGAACTCTATCGTTCCCCATCGGAATAGAGGACAAAATGTCTGCAGACTTTGAATTCCAAGAAGCTCGTTCCCTTTTTCCGGCCCTAAATCAGAAGGTCGGAGAACAAGTCGCGATCTACGCTGATGGCCCAGGGGGAACTCAGGTTCCTCGCGCCGTCATTGAAGCGATCAGTGAGGCGCTTGAGCTGGGAATCAGTAACCTCGGCGGCAACTTCGTCACCAGCGTTCGGGCCGATTCCGTGGTCCTTGGCGCTCGGCAGGCCGTGGCCGACTTCCTCGGCGCTTCTCGACCAGAAGAGATCGTCTTTGGCCAAAACATGACCAGCCTCAACTTCGCCCTCAGTCGATCTTTGGCAAGAAACTGGAGCGAGGGCGACGAAATCGTCCTGAGCCGAATTGACCATGATGCCAATATCAGCCCCTGGCTTAAAGCGGCGGAAGATAAAGGCGTGACGGTTCGCTGGTTGCCTTTTGGAAAGGACAGCGGAGAGCTCGACATCGCCGCCATGCCTGGCCTACTCAATGAGCGAACAAAGCTTGTGGCGGTCACCTACGCCTCGAATGCCCTCGGCTCCATTTCTCCCTTAAGACAGATCATCGATGCCGCCCATGGCGTCGGCGCGCTCTGCATCGTCGACGCCGTTCACTTCGGCCCTCATGGCCTGATCGACGTCAAAGAGCTGGATTGCGACGCACTCTTGTGCAGCGCCTACAAGTTCTTTGGTCCGCACATTGGCATCATGTATGGCAAACACTCGTTGCTCTCTGAGTGGACGCCCTACAAGCTTCGTCCGGCCTATGACAAGCCCCCTGAAAGGTGGGAGACAGGAACCCAAAGCATCGAAGCGCTCCATGGGGTCACCGCCGCCATCGACTACATTGCCTCTCTTAGTCAGCTCCATCAATCCTCAGCTCGGCGTCAAAGAATCGTCGCGGCTATGAGCCGCATCCAGCGCTATGAGACGGAGTTAAGCCAACGTTTCCTTGATGCGGCGGAGGCCATTGAGGGAGTCAAAGTCTATGGGGTCACCGATAGAAATGGGCTCGATAGAAGAACCCCCACATTTGCGCTCTCAATCGCCGGGGTGGCACCTGGCAAAGTGGCCGATCTCTTAGGGGAGCTGGGCATCTTTGTTTGGAGCGGTCACTATTATGCGATGACTGTTATGGAAGACCTGGAGTTGGACGAGAGCGGGGGGCTCGTTCGAATCGGCTTCGTCCACTACAATTCTCCGGGAGAACTCGACCGGATTATTGCCGCGCTGGCAGCCATCGCCGGGTCTCAAAGCTGAGGATCCCTGCTTCGGTGTTTGTCTTAATTTGCTTGAAAAGTTATAAATGAGTCTTGGTCAATATTTATGAGTGGCGGAAATTGATGGTTCAGCTCGATTTCAGTAAGCATGAAGTTCACGTCAAACTGGTTTATTACGGCCCGGGCCTCTCGGGCAAGACAACCAATTTGGAAGTGCTGCATCGCAAAGCACCGGAAGACAAGAAGAGCAAGCTGCTCTCCGTCTCGACCAAGGATGATCGCACTCTCTTCTTCGACTTCATGACCTTAGATCTTGGCCAGGTTGGCAACCTCACCACGAAGTTTCAACTCTATACTGTCCCTGGGCAGGTCTACTACAACGCCACCCGCAAGTTGGTCCTGATGGCCGCTGATGGTGTCGTGTTTGTAGCCGATTCCCAAGCAGACAAACTCGAAGAAAACATTGAGAGCTTCAAGAATCTCGAAGAGAACTTAGAGGCGAATAACCTCAGCATCGAGAAAATCCCAGTGCACATTCAGTACAACAAGCGCGATCTCCCCGACGCGCTTCCGTTAGATGTTCTCAATGAGAAGATCAATACCCGCAACTTCCCTTACAACGAAGCGGAAGCGGTCACCGGAGTCGGAGTCTTCGAGAGTTTGAAGACACTGGCTCGCAAGGTTATGGTCACCTTGAATGAGCAATTCAACGACAGCAATCGATAGCGCGAATCAGACCTGCTCACGAATCTTTATTTGATTCCCACTCTTTGATGATCTCCTTAATGAATATACGCGTCGAAGCGCTTTGAGATTCACCGTCTTCTAGGCGTTTCTCTAGCTCTGCGAAGGATTCGTTGGAGTCGAGCCCAAGGCTCTTTAACTCCCTGGAGACGACCTCCCAACTCTTATCTTTGCTCTGCTCAAACGCAGCGCGGAGCTTCTTTAGGCTGTCATCGCCGGAATTAGGCTTAGCTTCATTCTTAGAAATCGGGAGTCTCCAATCGCCAAGTGCCGTCTTTGAGAAGGACGAGCTTGACCTTATGAACAACAGGTTTCTTATCTTTACGAGCAGGTAACACGCGGATTTTATAGGTCACAGCGGAGCCGCTCACATCGTCCCGCTTCAATATCTCGATGCCCCCAACAGGGAAGAGCGGAGGATCGCAGTCGTTGACGGCGATGGCGGGCTGACGGTAGAGCTGAGAAATGATCCAGCTATCACCTTGCCGCCAAGCGGTCGCCAGAGAAGCGAGAGTGCGCTCTGCAGTGGAGGTGTCGAGGACCTTCACGAAGGCTTTCCTTGCTTTGTAGCGACCCATAATCAAGGTCGCCGAGCAGGAAACATTCAAATCGGAGCTCGATTGAAAGCGCGCGACAAATCCGAGCAGCCCATCACCGACACGACTCATACGATTCCAGGCTTGGAGACGCTCGACGACGCTGCCATTGGTGAACTTCTTAAGCAGTTTTTCGGTGATACGTTGCTCTTTGACCTGCTTGGGGATTTCACTCCAGGCCGAGGTGTAGACAGCCAAGGCTGGGAGGTCTTCGTCTTTGCTTGCGTTAATAATGTGAGCGGTCATACCGTTGGAGATAAACGCCTTCGCGTCGTCAATGTGATCGCCAATTCCCGTATCCGCGCCTGGTAGCGTCTTCCTGATCTTCGTAATGAGATTGGTCTTGTAGGTTTCCTCCGACCATGATTTCTGCCAAAAGTCCCAGAAGAAAATCGGCCCTGTGGGGAGCTTCTTGTCGTACATCCAGCTCTTAGTCGAGTTGATGTTATCGTCGTCTTGGGCGGTGATATAAACAATGCGAGTCTTCTGCTTAGAGATCAATTCAGACAACGCTTCAACAGCTCCGTCCTTCGCTTTGATGTCTTTGTTCTCCGTGACTGAAGCAGAGAGAGAGGACGTGTCAGAGATACACTGATCTATGTCAACGAGGATGACCGGGTCGTTCTTTTTGAAGACGCCGATCGTCAGCGGCCCAGGCAGCGCGACATAGCTTGAGCCTTTTCTAAGCCGAGCCTCAATCACGTAGAGCCCTTCCTTCTTAGGAGTATATTCCAAGCTCGCGAAGCCATCGGAGTTGGTCTTCGCCTTGCCGACCAGCTCGGCTTCTTCCAGCTCGACAGTCTTGAAGGGATTCTTGCCGGGCTTTTCAATCAGGAAGAATCGAAGCCGCTCACCCTCGACGTCTGGACGGATGCCCAATCGGTTGAGGCCATCGATCACTCGCTCAAGCTTCGCCTTAACGTAGACGGCGACGCCAGGGTTGGTCACTGTATCGTAGCCTTGAATCTTTGCCGCTTTATCTCCAGCAAACGCTGGATTTGTAAGAGCCAGAAAGAGGGCGATTAGAATTAGTTTTTGTTTCACAGCGTGATGTCCTCCAGACACTAGTGCTCTGTCATCATTAAATCCATGGTCTCTAACTGCTCATTAGGCCGTGAATTTCGTTAGGGTTCAGTCATTTAGCCCGCTAAACTCCTATCACCCTG
>JARGOJ010000487.1 GCA_029210225.1 Planctomycetota bacterium | reverse complement strand
CGAAGGAGACCTCTTTCAGAACATCATGGCTTCCCTTGTCGTAGCGGCACGAGAACTTGTCGAAGATAAGAGAATCGCTCATCCTAAGCACTCTCCCCTCGGCCATATCCCGCGCAGAAGAGAAAGAACGCGCAAGGCACGAAGATCACCGCGATAAGGACCAAGGACATCGCCGCCACCTCGCCCGTTCGACCAAAGTGAACAAACCCCATGATCTTAACCGCTAGCGGCGTTGACCCCGGCGGCGACACAAGCGCCGAGGCTGAATATTCCCCAGCGGTCAACGCATAGACAATCGCCGCAGTCAGCGCATGCTCCCGAATATGGCCGCGAAGCAGGAGCGGGCTCCGTCCCCCTAAGTAGGCAACCTCTTCATGAGCCTTCTCGTGGCGCTTTAGAATCATAAGAGAGAGCAGAAGCCCTAAAGGCAGGAAGCGGCCGAGAGAAGCAAAAATCAACATCGCCTCGGAGTCGTAAATACTCAGCCACGGCTCGCCTGGCCGATTCCAAAAGAGCACCAAGCCAATCCCTAAGATCGGACCAGGGATACTCGCAGGCACAAGAAAGAGCCCCAACCACTTGCCCTGAATCACTCGGTGTAGGCCAGACGCAGACAAGGCCAAACCCGCGCCCCAAGCAATCATCGCCGCCGTGAACGACAATTTAAAGGTGATCCAGGCATTCTCATTAAGCGCCCGATCGAAGAGCGTCCATAGCCCCGACTCCTTTGTCTCTGGCGCGATCCAACCCCCATCAAACACGACCGCGCAAGGAAACAAAAGCGAGGGGGTCAGGAGGAGGAGAAGGAGGAGAGGAGCGAGGCGGCGAGGCCAGGGGGAGCTAGTCCAAAGAAAGCCGTCGGAGGGGCGGGTGCTGTCAAAATGGGTTTTAGAGAGCATCCAGCCAATTCCCACAGAGCAAAGGAAGGTCAACAAGAGCAGGGGCCCCATCGCAAACAACGCCCCAGGAACATCTCTGAAGCTCGAAAATCGCGCATAGACAAGCTCGGTGAGGACCTTCACCCGCATAAGCTCTGGCGTTGTAAAGCTCACCAAAGTGTAGGCAAAAACGAGGAAAGCTCCTAAGAACAAGGCAGGGCGGCAACTTCGCAGCAATACAAGAAACGCACCCCATCGGCCTCGCGTTAAGAGCGCCGCTTCAAGCTGGGCCGCATCCATCCGCCGCAAGGTCGACCCTAGAGGCACCGCGACGAAGGACATCGAACACACTCCAAGGATCAACGCGCAGCACGGCCAACTATAAAGGGCCTCTCCTAAGAGACCGCTCGTCGGCGACTCTTTCGGTCCAAAAATGGCAATCGCTGAGAGCGCCACCAGATAAGACGGAACCGCCAAAGGCAAGAGCGCAAGGAACCGCCAGAGCCAGAGGAAGCGGGGCCGGAGCGTCTCGACAAGGACCGCGTAAGCACCGCCAAAAATCATCGCGACCAGGGTTGTGGCCAAGCCAAGACGAAGAGACGCTGATTGAGCAATACTAAGGGGAAGCAGCTGAATCATTCGGGGCTCAGAGTTCTGAAACTCTTTGTAACCCCGAGAAAGCATGCTCGCAAGCGGAAGGTAATCGGTCAGGGCCAATAGCAGGAGGATGAGAACAAGGGCGAAGCCCCGCCCCTTAAGGACAACACGATGAATCGAAGAACGCGAAAACACCGGTCAAACCTACTTTATGAACTCATCCTGAAGAAAGCGCTGGGATGGCTTAAACGCCTTACCAACATCAGCCCACTTAACAGACATCCAGCGAAGCTTTTGAGGAATCCAATCGGGGCGCTTGATGCCTTCTCGAACTGGAATCTGCGCTGATCGCCCGTTGGCGAGCAAGCCTTCTACCTTCGCCGTCAATAAGAAGTCTATCAGCTTCTTACCATTCGCAGAGTGAGGCGCGCCTTTCAGGAGAGACAGTGAATTCGGAATCAAGAGAGCGCCACGCTCTGATGCTCCTTGGTCGGGAAAGATCGCTTCAACCTCTGCTCCCGCCAAGCGTGCCAAGTTAAAGTCGTCGGTGTCAGTAAGACCATAGGCAAACTCCCCAGCCACAACTCGGTCTTTCAGCTGAGCATTGCCAGCGCACAAAACAACGCCATTGGCCTTCAGCTTTCGAAAGAAGTCCTTGGCCTTCGCCTCTCCCATGCTGCTGAACAGCGCCGCCCCATGCGTCGCCGTTGTGCCAAACAGCGGCTTGGCGATGGCGATCTTGCCTTTGTATTTAGGGCGTAGAAGATCTTCCAAGCGTCGGGGCCAATCGGCCTCGGGGACCTGCTTCCTGTTCACTATGAAAATCCGCGCCCGAGCAGCGAAGCCGGTCCAACGATTCTTCTCATCCCGAAAGTCCTTAGGAATCGTCGCCGCCTCTTTGGAGTCATAGGATTCTAAAAGTCCGCGTTCAGCGAGGACCACCGTTTGGCTGACTTCATTGTTCCAGAAGACATCGCAGCGGGGCGAGCTGGCCTCCGCAATGAGAGCGTTCACCAGTCCAGTAGTCTTCGCAGCTTCCGTGTCCCACTTCGCCCGAACCGTGATTCCCGTCTCCTTCTCGAAGAGCTTCAAGATCTCCTCCGAGTGGATCTGGTCTAGAGAGCAATAAACAGTGACCACACCTTTTGAGTTGCCTGTCCGTGTGCAGGCGACCGCGAGCGCTGCAAACGCCAATAAAACCGCAACGCTTATTCGCCAATTCATAGCTTGTCCTTCAACATCTCTGAAACTCGCGCTGCCACAACGTGGGCGATCTCTTCTTCGCTGAGGGTTGCGTCGACAGTCAAGAAGCGCTCATCAGCTAGCTCAAGAAAGTTCTCCCGAACCTTACGCTGGCGCTCAACCTGTTCAAAGGCATCCGCTTGTCCTCGTTGTTTGACACGCTTTAATCCTATCTCTGCGGGGAGATCGAGGAGTACGACTAAGTCGGGCTTGGGGGCAAAGTCGTTGACTTGGAGCAGGTCCTCCAGGCTTTGTCCCAACTCTGGACGGCTGCCTTGATAGGCGACAGTGGAATAAAAGGATCGGTCTTGCAAGATGATCTTCTTCGCCTTGAGCGCTGGAGCGAGAGTCTCCTCAACATGCTCACGACGATCTTGAACAAAGAGATCCAGCTCTTCCTGAGCCGACATAACAGGGCCAGCTTTAGCTCGACGGCGAATCTCCTGGCCGAAGGATCCTCCGGTTGGTTCGAATGTTTTGAGGATGGGCCGCTTATCGCCTAGCTCATCTTTGAGGAAATGGGCAAGTCGTTGAATTTGGGAAGACTTGCCAGCTCCGTCGATGCCTTCGAAGACGACATAAAAACTCGGGCTGCTCTTCAAGGGTCTCTCACAATGACTAGATCTGTTGGATCGGACGGATCAATGAGCGGGCTGTGCTCAGAAAAAACACGAAGAGAGGTGGGGGTCCACCTCTCTAATGTCATGCCGGCGTCCGGCTATTCTAACTTCTTTTAATCAATGCGCGCTATGTGCTGCGGGCATCGTCTGCTATCAGATAAGAAGCGCTTCTTGCCCGGCGTACCGTAGTTCTTCACGGTAACGCATATCTTCGATGAGACGTTCAAGCTCATATTCAGGCATATACATGAGTGTTTCTTCGAATTCTTCGAGCTGCTCTGAACTCATCGCAGATAGGCGATGGGCGAATTCGATGCGAAATGACTCTAAAATGGGGGATTCCATATAAAAAAGACCTCCTAGCATTTTCTTACTCCAATATTGTAGCGAAAGCCACCTCTTGAACAACGTATTTCCGCGTTAATTCGATGTTTTTTTTGCAAGACGCACTCAAGGCAGCAGCCCAGTAAAACAGAGGCATAGCGCAGCATGGGAATTCAAGAAAAATCATCCCCGCAGAGCTTTCCCAAATTCGGGCTGAGCACTTTTGGGAAACATCTCGATGTCCTCTCCCTACCCAAGCCCCAGCATCTCCCCATCTCGAGAAGCTCGTCCTAAATGTGCAGGTACATAAAAACAGGAGGCCCGTTCATATCGAACGCGCCTCCTGTCTTAGATAG
Organism: Planctomycetota bacterium; assembly: GCA_029210225.1. Classification (GTDB taxonomy): domain Bacteria; phylum Planctomycetota; class J058; order J058; family JARGOJ01; genus JARGOJ01. Next base: position 2,826 of record JARGOJ010000487.1, on the reverse strand, counting down.
AGCTTGCTAAGGCTTAACTACGGCGGCGGTAGAAACCAAGGAAGACAAGCATGAGCAAGTATGGCAAGAGCCCACCGAGGATGTTCTCCCAGGTATCTGCGATTGGAGCAGAGCTGACCGAACAGCCACCACCACTTGAACTACGCAGCGGAGCTCTTGGCGCGTCGCCGACGACAACCGTTGCTGGCTCGACAGTGAAGGTCACGATCGCGCCGTTGCTTCGGCTGAGGCCGTCGCTTGCATAAACCTGGAAGCTGTATTCGCCGGCGGCCCGAACAGTGAAGTTGATCGTTCCGTCACGAGTCGTTCCACCGTTGTTAAGCGCCACAGGAGGTCCAGCCAGTTGGTTCCAAGAGAACAAGAGGCGATCTCCGTCGCGGTCGTTGGCACCAGCACTAAGGCTGACTCCAGCGGTTCCGTTGCCACCGAGTCCAACGTTTCCAACAGCGCCAATTTCAATGGTCGGCGTTCTGTTGTTTCCGTCGTCCACAGCCACGGTCACGAGGGTCGTCGTCGAGACTCCCTGGCTATCAATCACTTCCACATTAAAGCCATAGGTTCCAGCAATAACAGGAGTGAAGGACGCGTTCACAGGGTTGGTCTGACTTTGCGGATCAAAGACTTGTCCCGCGCTGTTAAGGCCAACCCGAGGTCCGTCAACTTGGCTCCAGACAATCGTGAATGGACCCGATCCGGTCACCCGGCTTTGGAGACTCACAGGCTGAAGGCTTGTCACAAGGATTCTATTGCCCTGAGCCGCGCCAGCGCTTCCCTGAGCCACAACAGTCGGACGAATCTGTCCAGAGTTCACAACAATGAACTCGATCCGAGAAGGATCACTCAAGAGGCTCTGACGGTCAGTCACTCGCAGCTCGAAGGCATAGGTTCCAGGCATCGTTGGCGTGACAGAGATAACGTTCAGAGCCGCGTTGAAGCTTAAGTTTGGCCCAGCAACTTGACGCCACTGGAAGCTCGTGACGCTATCGTCGTCCGACGAGTTCGTTCCTGAGATCGCGATCCGCTCACCGACCTGGAAGGTTGGCAAGAATCGAGTCCGATTCTCTATCCGGACAGCGTTGGCGCGAGCCATTTGCGTCCCGGTTGAGTTGTTTATTGTTCCCGCGACAGGAGCAACAAGATCGTGACCCACATTGGTCTCGTCGAAGGCAGGGTTCACAGTAAGCGTCACAACGCTGGAGCCTGGTGTGTGCTCCACAGAAGTGATTGTCCGTGTTCCGGCGAAGTCAAGCAACTGGAAGTTACTCGCCGAGAGGGCCGTGCCCGTTCCAACGCTGCTGCTGACACCCTCAGAGAAGACCACTGAGATCTGGTTCGATCCGCGGCGTGAAGTCGCTGAGACAATGATCAGGCGGCTTGAAGCTCCGGGTCCGATCAACATGGCCGCCTCGTCGACAACCGTCAGGTTCACAGCGTCAGCAACAGAGAAGTTACCAGTGCTGTCTCTCACAGCGAGGACAAAGGATAGAGTCCCGTCGAATCCTGGGACATTGACGATTGAAGGCGCAACAAAGGTCACTGGGTTTTGATCATTGAAGACGAGGATATTACTTCCTCGCACAAGCAATGTGGACGGCGTGATCAATGGTGAGCCAACAGCTCCGTCGGAGATCCGAACACTTGTCGTATTCGGAGCCACGCTTGGATCAATGCGCAAGACAGCGTTCAAGGTGCTATCGGTGAGCAGCACAGTTCCGCTTGCCTCAACAGTGATATCTTCGGGAGTCGAGAACTTCACAGCTCCGGCGTCTCCCACAGTACCACTCAGGATAATCGTCCGCGCTCCGGTTGAGACATTGACCTCGAAGAGGGCATTGTTGCCTCGATCCAGAACATAAACGTTTCCTGGCACAGCGGTGTTCGCCGCGATCGCAGTCGCTCTAGAGAAGGCTGGCACAACCGCCGACGACGATAGAACTGTGCGAGCCCCTGCGCTTGTCACTCTCAAGATACTGTTTGGTAACAAGACAGCGAACTCTGTTGAGGACAGCTGGACCATGTCGATCGCGCCACCCAAAGGAGTCGTTCCTGTGAAGGACATCTTATTGCCGGTCGAGTTCACACGAATGATCGAGTCTGTTCCCGAATCGAGGACGTAGAGATCATTCGCTTGGTTGCTGTTGTCTGAGAACGGCGTGCCGAACGTTGACATAGCAAGCGGATTCGTGAAGTTCTCAGAGAGCGGTGTGCGGTTTCCGTTCGTGACATTCACTCGCACAATCGAGCGGGTCGCTTGATCGAGCACATAAATATCATTGTTCTGACCATTCACAATACTCACTGGACGCTGGAAGCTTGCTCCTCCTCCAATGTTGTCCGCCGAGATCGACGAGCGGTTGCCCGCGCCGTCTACAGCAAACAGCGACTGGATAAAGCTCACCCGAAGCGCGCTTGTCGCCGAGATACGAGGCACTGGAACAAAGAGGCTCTCAGTGTTCACAGCAGAAACCCGGCGCAACAAGAGCGTTCCGTCTTCGTGAATGATTGGACGTCCGGCGAGATCGAACTCAACGCTCTGTCCGCCAACCTTCATCTGGTTGGTGTTCGGATCGCGAGTAATTGTTGTCGCACGGTTGACCTGGATCCACTGGCGGAACAAGGTGCCACGATCGCCAACACCGTCGGTGCTAGCTGTGTCGTCGAGGACCACATTCGATCCAGCGCGGACAACCTGGCGGAAGCCACCGTCGGCCGTTGGAACGAACGAGTCTGGTGAGTTGCTTCCTTGAACAACAACCGTGACGAAGTCGGGTGTTGAATTCCGAGTGTCAAGCAAGCCGTTGGTTGGGGTCACGTCTTCACCATTAT